>JBIOYF010000149.1:0-8305 GCA_044870035.1 Dehalococcoidia bacterium | reverse complement strand
CCGCCCGGCGCTACGTACGTTGTTCCCTATGGACAGTGCAGGGCGCTCAGCGGGATCAGACCCGCTTCGGCCTGCAAGATCAGGGCCGCGTCCACGCTGGTCACTTCGCCGCTGTCGTTGACGTCCGCGCTGGGCAGGTTGGGCAGGCTCGAAATGAGGCCGGCCTTGTACTGCAGTACCAGTTGGGCGTCCACAGCGTTCACGCGACCGTCGTCGTTCACGTCACCACAGGCCTTCTCGACGACCGGAGTCGACGTTGGCCCGCCCGGTGTCGGCGTGGCGATGATGATCACCGGCGTCTGCGTCGGAGCCGGCGTGAACGTATTCGTCGGCGTGAACGTGTTCGTCGGCGTCGGTGTGCAGTCCGCTGTACCTTCCGCCAGCAGCAGGTTCTGCGAGAACTCCGACGTGTTCTTCACCTTGTCCGTAGCGGTGAAGGTAAGCAGCGTGCCCGGTGGCAGGTCCAGCGTGCAGCTCAGGACGATGGAGAAGTTGCCGTTCTCATCCGCCTGACCGTCCACGACGAACAGCGCGCCTTCACCGGACTGCTTGAGCGGGTCCTTGCCCTGGTCCGCCGGGTCCTGGTCGGCGATGAAGATTTCCACGGTGCAGAGCGCGCACGCCCGGCCCACGATCTTCGTCTGTCCGGCCAGCTTCGTCGGCGTCAGGAACTCCGGCGCCGCGAGGCAGTCGTTCGGGTTGACGGGCTCGGCCTTCGGCGTGCAGCCCACACCCATGTCCTCGTCGTCAACGCCATCAAGGTCGGGATCGGCCGCCAGGTCGATACCCAGGCCCTTGTTGTCGTAGATCTTGTTCTGCGAGATGCGGTTGTGGTTCGCCGGCACCTCGAACCAGACGTTCTCACTCAGGTTGTTCTCACCCTGACCGATGCCCGACTGGTTGTGGATGATGATACCCGCATCCGAGTCAGCCTCGTCACCGTTCAGGAAGATCTCGTTCGTCTCGATGTTCAGACCGAACGATGTGTCGATCTCGATACCGTGGTCGACGTTCTTCGTGATGACGTTGTCCTTGATCAGGCTCTTCACGTCATTCTCTTCGCTCTCGAAGGCGCCGCAGCATACGTAGATGCCGTTGTCCTCCGAGTCCTCGAGCAGGTTGCCGGTGATGATCAGCTCGTTGACCGTGTTGATGAATCCGTCCTGCTTGAGGTCGTGCGATAGACCGACTTCTTCACCGTCGCCCGGCGCGTCGGAGCCCGTGTTGGCAGTGTAGTCGATGCCGTCCGAGTCGCCGCCGGTGATACGTCCGTTGTCGACGATCATCGTGCGGTTGATGGCGGCCGTGCAGCACACTTCGATGTCGATACCGTCGTCATCATGCCCGATGATCTTCTCGTTCTCGCTAATCTTGATGACGTTCTCGTTGCCCTGCTTCTGGGTGGTGCAGCAGACGTCGGCATCGATCTCGATGCCTTGGCCGCTACTGCCTAAGCCTTCGACCTGCGCGTTCCCGATAATCGTCACGTTGTTGACGTTGCGGGTGCTGCCCTTGGTGTCGCCACCCGCGAAGACATCGATGTCCATACCCTCACCATCCAGGCCCTGGATGTTGTCGTTGTCCTGGATGAGCAGGTCGGTCTCGTTGCCGTCACCTTCAGCCTGGTTGCTGGTATTGAAGAAGCTGAGCGAGCCGGCACGGTTTGAGGCATCGATGCCGTCGTCATCACCGCCGGTGATCTGACCGTTGCCCAGGATCGTGGTATCGGCCTTGTTATCATCCGCCTCACCACCACCGCTGGAGAAGAAGTCGTGGAGGCCGCTTCCGGCGTGATTATCGATCTGCACGCCGTCATCGCCGCTGCCGACGATGCGCTCGTTGTTGTTGACTTCGACGTCGGCTTCATTCTCGTCGCCGCTGCCCTTGAAGAAGGCACCGACGTGGTTCTCGATGTCCACACCGCTGTCGTCGCCGCTGCCGCCTGTGATCCGGCCGTTGCCGTTGACTTCGACCTTGCCGATGTTGTCGTCGGCGTCCTCGGCACCCGCACTTGCGGCGTCGGTCGCGCCCAGGTCGTTGTGGATGTCAATACCGGCGTTAGACCGGCCTGTGATCTCGTCGTTGTCGTTGACCGTCACGGTGCTCGAGTTGCCGTCGTAGCAACAGATGTCCGTGTTGATGTCAACGCCCTCTTCTCCGCCGCGGATGTCGTCGTTGCGGTCTACGTGAATTTCTACGACGTCCTTGGCGTGGCCGTCGGTCGAGCCGCAGCAGAGGTCGACTCGGATGTCGACACCCTGGTCGCCTGCGGGCGCGCCGATGGAGCCGTTGTCGCTGACGCTGACGATCACCGTAGCAAACTCGGTGCCGACCGGAGTCGCGCCGGCGACCTGCGCCGTACTACCAAGCTCCTTGCAGTCGCCGTCGTTGGCCGAAGCGTTGACATTGATGTCCACGCCGTCGAACCCGCTGCCCGCCTGGTTGCCGAAGATGTTCTGGTTGCCGTCCACTTCGATCGTCAGCGGGCTCTTGAAGATACAGCCGTCCCAGTCGATGTCAATGGCGTCGTCATGGTCGCTGGCAAGCTTGTTGTTCTCGTTGATCTGGATCGTCGCAGCCGTGATGTCACCGGTGAAGGGGTCACCCAGGTCGCCGATGACGGAGATATCGACTGCGGCACGGTCAGCGTTCAGGCTGTTGCCGCTGACGTCGATCACCATGTCGTTGTCGAAGATGCCGTCGTCGACACCGTCCCGGTTCCGGTCGATGTCGATGTCAACCGCTTCCTCGCCGTCGCAGCCCTCGCTGCCGCAGAAGTCGTTGTACTCGGTATCGATGATGTTGTCGTTAATGTGGATCTCGTTCGCGCCGCTGACGTTCTCGATGTCGATACCGTCGCCGTCACCACCATCGGTGTTATCAGAACTGCCGTGGTCGGCGCACAGCGGGTGCCCGTTGGGATCGGTGTTGGGGCACTCGGTGTTACCGTCAGTGTTCCCGCCATCCGAACCGATCTGCTCGATCGTCACGCCGGAGATGCTGATGACCCCCAGCGAGCAGTCGCCCGCCTTCGCACAAAGGTCGGTGGCGCCGTCGATATTGATGCCGTCGGCGTCAAACTGCTTGATCGTCAGGTTGCCGTTACCTATGACGGTGAAATCGAACCCGTTGCTGGTGGCTTCGGCCATAAGCGCGCCCACGCACTCTTCGGGCGAGCCGTTGGTCTCTGCCGCCGGATCGTCATCGTCGTCTCCGTCGATGATCACGCCCGCGCCGGTGGCATCGATGATGATGCCGTCGCGCTGGATGGCCGGCAGGCAGCCGAGGTTGTTCGGCACGCCGTCCGGAGCGGCATTGTCCTCAGAGTCGATAATAATGGTCCCGGGGTCCTGCTCCGGGAAAACCGCCGGGTGGAAGTTGATCAAGTCCGCCAGGCCGGCGTTCGCGACGTCAATGGCTTCGTGCAGTGTGCAGTCACCACCAACGACGCCGTCGTTCGGGGGGCCTTCACAGTCGCCGTCATCCGTGTTGCCACGGCTGTTCACCGTGACCTTGGCGACTACTCCCGCCTGGGCCTTGCTCATGATTCCGCTGTTGGCCCCGGCCAGAATGGCCAAGACCGCGAACACAATCATGGCTCCCACCAGGAGCCGCAGTACCCCTGGGGGCATCTGCAATCTAAGTCGACTTCCTGTCGTATGCATTCGTCCTACCTCCTCCGTTGAATCAACGTACCCGGGACACGTTCGAGCCCGGGTTCATCCTTCCATCGCACAATTGGGACAATTCCAGCATAGAAAAACGCCGTGTGTCAACTCTCACACGATTTTGCTCGTGCCAACCTCCTTCAGTGTCGGGCCAATTTGACCACAGCCACTTTCTTGTGTCAACCCTGATGGGGGTCTCCACGAGGTGTGCGCAGTGCGCCGCCAAGGGGGTTTGAGCTGTCTCTTCTGATTCGAAAATCCTCGTCAGCTCCCTCCTTCCGGTCGCCGCTCTCCCTACCCGCAACTCGCCCATTCTGGCCAGCAGGAGCGTTAGTGTCAAGCGACCGTTACGGGCATTTGGCGCTGGCACCTGCGTCTATTCCGGCATCTGGTCAGACCACGCCCACGATCTTCGCCGCGGGCCGTCCGAGCGCCTCTGCCACCGCCGCGTTTGTGATGCGGCCGCGGACCACATTGAGTCCCGCGGCTAGCGCCGAGTCCCTCCTTACGACGGCCAGTCCTTCAGCAGCCAGCTTCACGACGTACGGTAGCGTGGCTGCCGTGAGGGCGGCGGTGGATGTCTGCGGCACGATGCCAGGCATGTTCGCAACGGCGTAGTGAACGACACCCTCTTCCAGGTAGATCGGGTCCTCATGGGTGGTCGGGCGGGCGGTCTCAAATGAGCCGCCTTGGTCAATATCGACCGCGACTGCCACTGCGCCATCCTCCATACTGCGTATTTGGCCCCGGGAGGCGACTTTCGGTGCCGGCGCGCCCACGACCAGCACCCCGCCGATGAGCACGTCGGCACCCTCCAGGGCGCGGCTCACGCTATACGGCGTGGAGAGGAGCGTCACAACGCGGCCTGGCCAGCGCTCCTCGATATGGCGCAGGCTGCTTACGTCCTTCGCCAGGACCGTTACCCGCGCTCCCAGGCCGACGGCCACGGAGCAGGCGTTCGAACCCACCGTGCCCGCGCCCAGAATGACGACGTGGGCTGGCGGCACGCCAGCCAGCCCCGAGAGCAGCTTTCCCCGGCCGGGCCCGGGCTTGCGTAGCCAGTGGGCAGCCACCTCTGTCGCCATCCGGCCCGCAATCTGGCTCATCGGAGTGAGGAGCGGCAGCTGGCCATCCGGGAGCTGGACGGTTTCGTAGGCGATCGCCGCGCAGCCGGAGTCGAGCAGGGCGCGAGTCCCCTCCGGCAGCGCAGCTAGGTGCAGATACGTGAAGAGGATGAGCTTCGGATGCAAGCGAGCGAACTCGGCGGGCTGCGGCTCCTTCACCTTCACGAGCAGCTCAGATTCACGCCAGACATCGTCTGCGGTCGCTACGATCTCCGCTCCGGCAGCTCGATAGGCGTCGTCGCTGAATCCGCTGCCGACACCGGCGCTAGCTTCCACCAGGACACGGTGGCCGGCGCGCACGAGCGTATCGGCACCCTCCGGCGTGATGCCGACGCGGTATTCGGCGTTCTTCAGCTCGCGGACGGTGCCAACGATCATGAGCTCGCTGCGGACGGATACCTTATGTAGTGTCGGCTATCTACTCGGCCGCCACCACGTTACGAAGCACGCCGATCCGGTCGATCTCAGCTTCAACAATGTCGCCGGGCTTTAGATACTCCGGCGGCTTACGCGCGAAGCCGACGCCTGAAGGCGTGCCGGTCATGAGCAGGTCACCGGGCTCCAGCGTCATGCCCTGCGACCAGACCGAGACCAGCTTCGCGACGCCAAAGATCATGTCCCTCGTATTGGCGTCCTGCTTCAGGTCCCCATTCACGAGCAACCGGAGCTGGACGTTTTGCGGATCGCCCAGCTCGTCAGAGGTGACGATCCAGGGGCCGAGCGGACAGAAGCCGTCCAGGCCCTTGCCCTTGTACCACTGCTGGTGCTTCGCCTGCAGGTCGCGTGCCGTTATGTCATTTCCGACGGTGTAGCCGAATACGAAGTCGAGTGCTTCGCGCTCCGCGATGTCGCGCCCGCGGCGGCCGATAACGGCAACCAGCTCGACCTCCCAGTCGATGCGAGTCGAAACGTGGCCATGCCACGGGATGGCCGCACCGGGGCCGATCACGGTGCTGGGCGGCTTGCTGAAGTAGACCGGATGCTCCGGGATGCCTGTGGTCACGCGCGATTCCGATGCGTGTTCGGCGTAGTTGAGCCCAACGCAAACCAGATTCCGCCGCGGCCGTACTATCGGCGCGAGCAGCTTCAGCTTCGAGAGCGGACGAGAGTGTTTCGCGAGCAAGCCCCTGTCTTGCTCGAGACGCGCCCTGATTTCGTCAGCCGAGCCCAGAAGGTCATTAGACGCTTCGATAAAGGCAGGCATATCTGGCGGCACAGCCAGATTCAATTCGGCTCCAGCCGAAGCTAAATCGACGACCTGTTCGCCCAGGAGCAGACCGAGGCGCGGCTCGCCGTCTCGCTCGTAGGTGAGCAGGCGCACGGTCTAGTACCAGCGGGTCTTGATGATCGCGCCCGCGTGGCGCGCCAGCAGCTGCAAGACGGCCTCATCGCCGTCCGCGAAGGCCTCACCGCCGCCTCGGTCGGTCACGTAGAGGGCGCCCCGAAGTGTCGTGTCGACCCAGAGCGGGACACCAAGCAGCGTCTTCATATCGGGGTGCTTGGGCGGGAAACCGAAGGCCTCGCGGTAGGCCTCCAGGTCGTCGATGCGGACGGCCAGACCGTCCTGGCGCATGGTGCCGAGCGGGCCGTGACCCAGAGGAGCGGCCTTCAGTTTGCGCTCCTCTTCGGGCGTCAGGCCGGCTACGACAAAGCCCTCGATGTTATCGTTTTCGTCCGTCACGGCCAGCGCAGCGTAGCGCGAGACGGTCAGCTCGCGGGCGAGATCGACCACCTGCTGGAGCGCATCGACGGGATGGTCCGGGATCCCGGTCGAAGTCAGTCTTGCCAGTCTGAGCAACGTACGGTACTCCGGGTCCTGGATCGGCGCCGGCGGGGGGTTAGGGCTCTCTTGAACTTGCGTGGTCATCGGCTCAGCATACCCCCGACCGTGATCGAGGCGCTACGGAAGTCTACTTCAGCGAACGCAACGCGTCCTCGTCGAGCACCGTTACAGACCCGCGACCGAGCAAAACCCAGCGCCGCCGCTCGAAGTCGTTGAGCTGCTTATTGACGCTCTCTCGGCTGACGCCCAGCATCGATGCCAGCTCAGCCTGCGTGATGCGCAGCTTCACTCCACCTCTACCATCGGCCGGGCGTTCGGCAGCGAGAGCGGCCAGGCGCTTGGCCAGCCGTCGCGGCAGATCGAGGAACGTCAAGTCGGCGAGCACCTCGTCGGTGCGGCGGACGCGCAGGCTGAGCACCTCGAGCAGGGTAAGGGCGGCCTTGGGGCGTTCGGCCAGCCAGCGCCGGAAGTCGTCACGCGTGACGATCAGCGTCTTCGTCGGCTCAGAGGCGACGGCGCTGGCTGAGCGCGGCCGGCCGTCGAGGAGCGCCAGGTCGCCGACGAACTCGCCCGGTCCGAGCAGGGCGACCGTCGCCTCCTCTCCCTTCGCTGAGAGCACCGTGATGCGGACGCTGCCCTCCATGACAACGTGCAGCGAGTCCCCCCTGTCCCCCTCCTGGAAAATGGTGGCCCCAGCCGGGTAGCGCCGCACCCGACCTTGTGAGGCGAGCGCCCGCAGGTCCGGCCCGGCCAACCGGGCCAGGAGCGGTATGTCACGGAAGAGACCTTCGTTCTGCTGCGGCATGTCACGCCAACCCTACCCGATTTTCCACTAGATGGGCCGTTGTGTGAAGTAGTTCATAGATAGAGAAGCACTGGCAAGGCTATGCTGAATCTGAAAGGACGGGGAGGAACGGCGCAATGATCTTCCCAGAACTGATGCAAGCCGGTATGCAGGAACGCCAGCGAGAGGCCGCGGAACTCGAGCGCCAACACCGAGCACGAGTTCTCCAGCAACCCGAATTCAGGAACCGACCCCGCAGCGGTCTCTCCAGAAAAGAAGCTCGGCTCCCCGTCCTCGCTCTCATGCCGCGCAGGTCGCACTAGCGGCGAACCAGTAGCCTCCTCACCGATGCGTTGTCCGGCCTCGTGGGTGCCGCCTCCCACGAGGCCGGACGGTCTTTCTGAACCGTCGAACCTTTGGGTACAATGCGCTTCGCGCCTCTGTGCCCGATCGACATGCCTGCCAAGACGAGCGCCGGCAACTTCTTCGAAGACTTCGCCGTGGGCCGGGTCTTCCACCATGCCGTGCCGCGCACCGTCAGCGAAGGCGATCTCGCCCTTTACATCGCGCTGACCGGCGACCGCCGTCCCCTTCACTGCTCGGCCGAGTTCGCGCGTTCGCTCGGCTTCCGGCGGGAGACGGCGCACGACCTGCTCGTCTTCCACATCGTCTTCGGGCGCGCCGTACCAGACGTCTCGCTCAACTCGCCCGCGAACCTGGGCTACGCCGACGTGCGCTTCATGGCGACGGTCTATCCGGGCGACACGCTGCGCGCCGAGACCGAGGTGATCGGCAAGCGCGAGACGTCGCGCGACGACGTGGGCATCGTCTGGGTGCACACGCGCGGCTACAACCAGCGCGACGAGCCGGTGCTCCAGTTCTACCGCTGGGCGATGGTGAACAAGCGCGAGCCGGGTACAAAGAGCGACGCCAACGACGCGCCGGA
>JBIOYF010000148.1:0-6455 GCA_044870035.1 Dehalococcoidia bacterium | reverse complement strand
CATCAGCGCGCATGTTGGCGCGACACGCGTTGTATAATAAGCGGCGTTTGTAACGGAGGGTTGATCTTCGTGTTTCTCGCGCTGGACGTTGGTAACACAACGATCACGATCGGTTTGTTCGAAGGCGTCGAGCTGCGCACGACGTGGCGCATCGCGACGGAGCACCGCCGTCTCGCGGACGAGTACGCCGTGATCTTGCTCGGTCTGTTTGAGGCGGAAGAGATCGCGGCCGCGGACGTCGACGCCGCGGCGATGGTCAGCGTCGTGCCGGACCTGGAGCCGGTGTTCGAAGCATTTTGCCTGCGGCGTCTCAACGTCAAGCCGCTCGTCGTCGGCACGGGAACGAAAACGGGCGTGCGCATCCTCTACGACAGCCCGCGCGACGTCGGGGCGGACCGCATCGCCGACGTTGTCGCCGCGACGAAGCTCTACGGCCCGCCGCCGCTCGTGATCGTTGATCTCGGCACGGGGCTGGTGTTCGATGCGGTCTCTGCTGATGGTGATTACCAGGGAGGTGCGATCGCGCCGGGCGTGGGAATCGCCGCCGAGGCGCTCTATGAGCGGGCGGCCAAGCTCTACCCGGTAGAGCTCACCCGGCCCGCCGGCGCGATCGGCAAGAATACGGTGCACGCCATCCAATCGGGATTGCTCTTCGGGTACGTCGGGCTGATCGAGGGTATGGTTGCTAGATTCAAAGAGGAGCTGGGAGGGCAGGCGAAGGTTGTGGGCACCGGCGGCTGGGCCGAGCTCTTCGCCCGCGAGACGGACGTGTTCGATTTCGTCGACCCGGACCTGACGCTGCACGGGCTGCGCTTGATCTACGAGCTGAACAACGCATGACGCCGCTACAGGGCCGCACCGTCGCGCTGGGGATAACGGGCAGCATCGCCGCCTACAAGGCCGCCGATCTGGCGAGCAAGCTCACGCAGGCCGGGGCGCGCGTCGACGCGCTGATGACCGGCGCCGCGACGCGCTTCGTCACGCCGCTGACGCTGCGCAGCATCACCGGCCGGCCGGTCTTCGTCGACATGTTCGATCCGAACACGGAGCTTGCCGAAGAGCACGTCGAGATCGCGCGGCGCGCCGACGCGGTGATCGTCGCGCCGGCCAGCGCGACGACGATCGCCAGGCTCGCGCACGGTCTCGCCGACGACGTGGTGACGCTGACCGTGCTGGCCACGAAGGCGCCCGTGCTGATCGCGCCGGCCATGGACGGCCAAATGTTCGACAACGACGCGACGCAGGCCAACCTGCGCGTGCTGGCCGAGCGCGGCTACGCGATAATCGGGCCGGCCGAGGGCCGGCTCGCCAGCGGACGCAGCGGCAAGGGACGCTTGGTGGAGACCGAGGTGCTGCTCGGCGCGCTCAAGCTCGAGCTGGGCAAGCGCGGCGATCTATCCGGCCGGACGATCGTGATCACCGCGGGCGGCACGCGCGAGCCGCTCGACCCGGTGCGGTTCATCAGCAACTACTCCACAGGCAAGATGGGCTACGCGCTGGCCGAGGCCGCGCGTGACCGCGGCGCCGAGGTGACGCTGGTCTCCACGGTATCGACGCTGCCCGTGCCCCACGGAGCGCGCCTCGTCGCGGTCGAGACGGTCGCTGAGATGCGCGACGCGGTGCTCGCCGCCTGCCAGCACGCCGACGCGTTGATCATGGCCGCGGCGGTCTCGGACTACCGTCCGGCTGAGCGAGCCGGGCAGAAGGTGAAGAAGGGCTCGGACCGCAAGACGGTCGAGCTGGAGAAGAACGCCGACTTCCTGCTCGAGGTGCCGGACGGCGTGACGAAGGTCGGCTTCGCCGCCGAGACGGACGACCTGATCGCGAACGCCGGCGCCAAGCTGGCCGCCAAGCGCCTCGACCTGATCGTCGCGAACGACGTGACGGCGCCGGGGGCGGGCTTCGCCCACGACACGAACGTCGTCACGATCATCGACCGCTCCGGCGCGTCGGAGGCGCTGCCGCTGCTCCCTAAGTACGACGTCGGCCAGCGTATCCTGGACCGCGTAGTGGCGCTGCTGCGGGAGAAGACCTAGCCCTTCAGTTGCGCCAGCCACGGGTGGCCGACGAGGGAGACCGCTTCCCGGAGCCACTCGCGCTGCCCGTCCGTGAGCTCCGGCAACAGCGCTCGGAAGTCCAGATCGTCACGAAGGCGGATCCTGCGCCCGCTAGCCTTGAAGAACAGCAGCACTTCCGGCGAGGCGACCGGCACCCCCCACGCCGACTGCTGAACGGCCGTTCGTAGAGGCAAGCCGACGTGCGGCTCCTTACTCAAGGTCCACTCATCCCCGGACAGCCCATCGATCTGGAACTCCAGGATGAAACCATCCTCAGCTTTCGCGATGCCGCCCTCGGGCATCAAGCCCCTCAGCTCCGGCGCACGTACGTGGATATGAGCGGGCGAGGTGAGACGCCGCCGCCCGTCCCACCACACCTCGCTGTCGTTCGCCTCCCAGTCGGCATCGTGGGCGAGCAACTGCCACCCGTCGAGATGCTTGAAGAGCGCGCGCTGGTCGTCGGCGAACACTGAAACGTCGATATCGCCGTGCTCGCGCGTCACGCGGCCCAGCCAGGCGTCGACGGCCCAGCCGCCGCAGAGCGACCAGGCGGCCGGGTACGTCGACATGAGTTCGCCGATACGGGCGACGGGTTCCGGGACAGCATTCTCCGTTTGATTGACGCTAGAAGTAGACAACAGAAGCTCCTTGTGGTTGGACGCCGCGTCCAACGCCCAAGTTGGCGTGGGATGGCGCGATACGAAACGACAGTCGGGCAGGAGCACACCCGATGTCGAGCGGACGTTGTTAAGCTAGGCCGCCCGGACCTCGGGGTGCATCCGGTGTGGTGTTGTTCTCATAGCGGACCCCCTTCGTGTGGATAGAGTTGTGCGGAGTATAGCACACGGAAGGGAGAGGCTAGGCGTGCGACCTGTGCTACATTCGACGAATGGCCGCTCCCGCTCGATTAGCCCAGCTCGAGCCGTGGCGCCGCAACCTGTATGCGGTGGCCGTCGCGCAGTTCATCGCGCTGGGCGGCGGCAATCTAGTCTTCCCATTCATGCCCTTCTACGTGCGGGACCTGGGCGTGCACGACGACGGCAAGGTGGCGCTCTGGTCCGGGCTGCTCGGCACGGCGACCGGCCTGATGCTCTTCGTCTTCTCGCCGATCTGGGGCGCGCTGGCCGACCGCTTCGGCCGCAAGCCCGTGCTGCTGCGCGCCTACGTCGGCGCGATGATCACGATGACGCTCCAGGGCTTCGCGCAGAACGTCTGGCAGCTCGTGTTGCTGCGCGGGCTCCAGGGCATGTTCGTCGGCACGATCCCGGCGGCCACGGCGCTCGTCGCCGCAGGCACGCCCCGCGATCGCATCGCCTACGCACTGGGCATCCTCCAGATGGGGCTGTTCTCCTCCCAGTTCGTCGGGCCGCTGGTAGGCGGCACGCTGGCCGCATCGATCGGCTTTCGCACCACGTTCGTCGCCACGGGCGGCTTCTACCTGCTCTCGTTCCTGCTCGTGCTGGCCTACGTCGACGAGGACTTCCAGCGTCAGACGGCCGAGGAGCGGGGCAGCTTCGTCAGCAACCTCAAGCTCGTCTTGGACCGTAAGCCGCTTGTGGCCCTGATCGCGCTGATGTTCTTCATCAGCGCGGGCCCGTCGTTCGTCCGGCCGGTGATCCCCTTGCTGGTCGACTCGTTCGACTCGGCGTTCAGCCCGAAGCTGCTCTCCGCGATCGCGTTCGCCGCGCTCTCTGGGACCAGCGCCGTCGCTGCGCTCGCTGCGAGCCGCGTCTCGGGGCGATTTGGCTATCGAAACGCGCTCGCCCTGGCGACGCTGGGCGCGGGCGCGGCCTACCTGCCGGTCGCGGCGGCGAACAACGAGCTGAGCCTGATCGCGCTGATCGGCCTCGTCGGGCTCTTCAGCGGCGCCATGGTGCCGACGGCCAACTGGCTGATCGACGCCTGGGCGCCGCCGAATAAGCTGGCCTCGGCGTTCGGGCTGGCAGGCAGCGTCACCGGGCTGGCCTTCGCGGTCGCGCCGCTGAGCGGTGGCGCCGTCGCGGCGGCGGCGGGCAACGGGATGAGCTTTCTCGTGATCGGTATCGTGATGTTATGCGTCGGGCTGGGCGTGATCGCGTTCATTCGCGAGCCGGACGAACGGGAGCGGCCGGCCCTCGCCCGCGCGGAGGCCATCGATTAAGCCATGCCCATCTACCGCACCCGAAAGCTCCCGTACGACCCGGAGGGCGCGCGCAAACACCTGATGCGCGTCGACCCGGTGCTGCGGCGCGTCGTCAAGGCGGCCGGCCCGCTCGACCTGCGCCGGCGCGGTACGCCGTACCAGTCGTTGTTCCGGGCGCTGCTCTACCAGCAGCTCGCGGGCCCCGCCGCCGCCGCGATCGAGCGACGTCTGCTTGCGCTCTACGGCGGCGACGTGCCGCAGCCGTCCGAGCTGCTGGCGACGTCGCCGGAGACGCTGCGCGGCGTCGGCATCTCGCGCCAGAAGGCGTCCTACCTGCACAGCCTGGCCGAGCACTGCGCCGCCGGTGCGATGTCGAGCCGCCGGCTCGGCGCGCTCTCCGACGAGGACGTGATCGCGCACGTGACGCAGGTGAAGGGCATCGGCCGCTGGACGGCGGACATGCTGCTGATGTTCTCGCTGGGCCGGCCCGACGTGCTGCCCGTCGGCGACCTCGGCGTGCAGAAGGCGATCGAGGACCTCTACGGCCTGAAGAAGCTGCCCGATCCCAAAACGATGGAGCGCATCGCGGAGCCGTGGCGCCCCTGCCGCAGCGCGGCGTCCTGGTACCTCTGGCGCAGCCGCGACACGATCACGTTGTAAGGCCCCCTAGAGCGGCTCCCGCGCCAGATCGAGCGCGAGGTGGACCAGCGTGCGGACGGGGATGCCGCTGGCGCCCTTCGTGAGGACGCCCTTCTCCTTCTCGTAGAAGTCGACTCCGGCCATGTCCAGATGGACCCAGGGCGTGTCGTCGACGAACTCCTTCAGGAAGAAGGCCGCCGTGATCGAACCGGCGCCGCGTCCGCCGGTGTTTTTGATATCGGCCACGTCGCTTTTGATCTGCTCTTTGTACTCGTCGTACATGGGGAGCTGCCAGACCTTCTCGCCGCTGGCCTCCGACGCGCGCTGGACGCGCTGGTAGAGCGCGTCGCTGTTCGTCATCGCGCCCATCGCCACGTTGCCCAGCGCGATCGAGATCGCGCCGGTCAGCGTCGCCACGTCGACGATCGCGGTCGGTCCTTCCCCTCCGGCGAAGGACTGCTTGGCGTAGCCGAGGCCGTCGGCCAGGATCAGGCGGCCCTCGGCGTCGGTGTTGAGCACCTCGATCGTCGTGCCGGTCATGGCGCGCAGCACGTCGCCGGGCTTGATGGCGGTGCCGCTCGGCATGTTCTCCGTCGCGGGGACGACCGCCGTCACGTCGATCGCGGGCTTGAGCCGCGCGATGGCGCCGATCGCGGCGATCACGGCGGCGCCGCCCGACATGTCGCCCTTCATCTCCTCCATGCCCGCGGCCGGCTTGATCGAAATGCCGCCCGTGTCGAAGGTGATGCCTTTGCCGACCAGCGCCAGGCGCTGCGAGCCGCCGCCCCTGTAGCGCAGCACGATGAACTTCGGCGGCTGCTCGCTCCCCTGCGCGACGCCGAGGAAGGCGCCCATGCCCTGCTGCTCCGCCCAGGCCTTGTCGAACACCTCGCACTCCAGCATGGCGTCCTTAGCCCAGGCGGAGGCGCGGTCCGCCAGCTCCGCCGGCGTCAGGACGTTGCTCGGCTCGTTCGCCAGGTCGCGCGCGAAGTTCGCCGCCTCGGCCAGAGCCACGCCGCGCTCGACGCCGCGGCGCAGGGTCTCGACCTTCGCCTCGTCGTGCTCGATCAGGACCAGCTCCTTCACGTCCACGTCGTCCTCGGAGGGCTTCTTGTGGCGGCGGAACTGGTACAAGCCCAGCAGCGTCCCCTCTGCGATCGCCTGCGCGCAGGCCTCCGCGTCGAGGCCGGCGATGCCGGCGCCGTGCGTGATCGATGCGATCGTCTCGCAGCGCGCGCGCCGGAGGTAGCGCGCCACGCCGGCCGAAAGATTGCGCACCTTATCGAGCGTAAACTTGTCGGACGGGCCGAGACCGGCGACCACGACGCGCGGCGAGGGGACCTTGCCCAGCGTGTGGATCAGCGTCAGCTCGCCGTCCTTGCCGCGACAGCCGCCGTCCGCGATCACGCGCGAGATCGCGCCGTCCAGGGCCCGGTCGACGGCGCCTGTGCCGCCGCCCGGGCTCGTGATGCCCTCGAACAGGTTGACGACGATGGCGTTCGCCGCTGACTGCGCGATGTCCCCGTGTTCGACTCTGATGTCCATACGACACTCTCCTTGTGTCCGGATGAAGGCCGGGCTTCAGCCCGGCGAACTCCCTGCCAGGCTAAAGCCTGGCCTTCGGGCTCTCCTCATCC
>JBIOYF010000147.1:0-2122 GCA_044870035.1 Dehalococcoidia bacterium | reverse complement strand
CATCTGACGCCGACATGAGCCAGTGCGTGCACTGCGGCTTCTGCCTGCAGCAGTGCCCGACCTACCTCCAGCTCGGCAGCGAGGCCGATTCGCCGCGCGGAC
Organism: Dehalococcoidia bacterium; assembly: GCA_044870035.1. Classification (GTDB taxonomy): domain Bacteria; phylum Chloroflexota; class Dehalococcoidia; order DSTF01; family RBG-16-68-14; genus JBBDXS01. The sequence goes on along the minus strand of JBIOYF010000147.1, from coordinate 2,020 downwards.
GCATCCACCTGATCCGCGCGCTCACGGACGAACGCGTCGAGGCCACCCCGGCGCTCGTGCGCCATCTCGACTTATGTCTGCAGTGTCGCGCCTGCGAGACGGCCTGTCCGTCCGGCGTACACTTCGGCCGCATAATGGAGTCCGGCCGCGCGATGCTGGTGCAGCAAGGGCGTATACCCTTCGCGTGGCGGCTGCGCGTCTGGCTGTTACGTCAAGTGTTCCCGCACCCGCGCCGCCTGCGGCTGCTCTTCGGGCTGCTTCGTCTCTACCAGCGCAGCGGCCTCCAGCGTCTCGTCCGCGCGACGCGGGCGCTGCGGCCGCTGCCCGGCGGCCTGGCCGACGCCGAGTCGATGCTGCCGGACGTGCCGTCGCGCGCATTCCGGCTGCATGCGACGGCGCCCACGGCCGCTACGCGACGCGTCGCGCTGCTGACGGGCTGCGTCATGCCGGTTCTCTACGCCCGCACGCACGAGGCGACGGTGCGCGTGCTCGAACGGAACGGCTGCGGAGTCGTCGCTGCGCCCAACCAGAGCTGCTGCGGCGCGCTTAACCTGCACGCCGGCGACCGCCGGACCGCGCGCGAGCTGGCCCGGCGCAACATCAACGCGTTCCTCTCGGCCGGCGTCGATGCGATTATCGTCAACTCGGCCGGCTGTGGCTCGACGATGAAGGAGTACGCCGAGCTCCTGGAGCACGACCCGGAGTACGCCGAGAAGGCCCGCCAATTCGTCTCGCTCGTCCGCGATGTGAACGAGTTCCTGGTCGAGCTGCCCTGCGATCCGCCGAAAGCCCCCCTGCCCTATCGCGTCACCTATCAGGACTCGTGTCACCTGGTCCACGCGCAGAAGGTGCGCAGCGCTCCGCGCGAGCTGCTGCGCGCCATATCGGGACTTCACCTAGTGGAGATGGATGCGCCCGACCACTGTTGCGGCAGCGCGGGGATCTACAGCTTTGCGCAGCGCGAGATGTCGCTCCGCCTGCTCGACGAAAAGATGCGCGACATCGCTTCCATCCGCCACCCTGAGGCTGTCGAAGGGGCGTTCGTTATCGCGACGGCCAACCCGGGCTGCATGATGCAGCTCGAGGCTGGGCTGCGACGGCACAAGCTGTCAGGCCGCGTCGTCCACGTCGTCGAGCTGCTGGACGAGGCCTATCGAGCGGAGGATGGCTCCTGACGACTCCCATCCACATTCGAGCCCAGCCCGGCGACGTCGCGCCGATCGTGCTGCTGCCGGGAGACCCCGGCCGCGCGCGACGCGTGGCGGAGCGGCTCGACGGCGCACGCTGCTACAACGAGTACCGTGGGCTTCTCGGCTACACGGGCACGTACAAGGACATTCCTGTTTCGGTACAGACGACGGGCATGGGTGCGCCTTCGGCGGCGATTGTTGTTGAGGAGTTGGCGATGCTGGGCGCGCAGGTGCTCATCCGCATCGGGACGTGCGGCGGCACACGGGACGACATTCGCGCGACCGACCTCATCGTCGCCACGTCCGTCTGTGCGTTCGACGGCACAACGCGCCAGTACATGGGCGACGGCTACGAGCCGAATGCGACGGATCGCGTCGTCCGTGCCCTAATCGACGCGGCCGAACGAGCGGGCGCGCGTTATCACGTCGGTTCGGTCGCGACCGAGGATGCGCTGTACGCCGTGACGCCGGGCGTGGCACAGGAGTTGGCAGCGCGCGGTGTGCTGGCGCAGGAGATGGAGGCGAGCGCCATCTTCACCGTTGCCGCCCTGCGCGGCCTGGAGGCAGGCTGTCTGCTCACCGTCTCGAACGCCGCCGGCCAGCACGAGCGCCTGTCGGACGAAGACCTGCTGCCGGCAATCGATCGGATGATCGACTTGGCGCTGGGGGCCGCGGCAGTACTTAGCTAGTCGTCAGCGCGATCTGAACCGAGCCTGCACCCGTCACGGCGAGCCTCCTAGCCGGTCCGCCAACGTCTGCCGAGTGACATCTGACGCTTGGCGCTTTCTCCGCGCCGCCCTACTATCGCGACATGACCCGCACCAGCGCGA
>JBIOYF010000146.1:0-2912 GCA_044870035.1 Dehalococcoidia bacterium | reverse complement strand
AGCCAGGAGTGGACGCGCGCCAAGGAGCGCGTTCGCCGCGCCGTCGCCGAGCTGGCCCGCGAGCTACTCGACCTGTACGCGACGCGGCAGGTCGCCGAGGGACACGCCTTCCCGCCCGACACGGCCTGGCAGCAGGAGCTGGAGGCGTCGTTCCCCTACGTCGAGACGGCCGACCAGCTGGCCGCAGTCCGCGACGTCAAGTCGGACATGGAGCGCGAGCAGCCGATGGACCGCCTCGTCTGCGGCGACGTCGGTTACGGGAAGACCGAGGTGGCGATCCGCGCTGCGTTCAAGGCGGTCATGGACGGTTCGCAGGCAGCCGTGCTCGTTCCGACGACGGTGCTGGCGCAGCAGCACTACAACACGTTCCAGGAGCGCCTGGCGGGCTTTCCCGTGCGCGTCGAGATGCTTTCACGCTTTCGCTCGCCGCGCGAGCAGCAGGCGATCGTCGAGGCGCTGAAGGACGGCGCGCTCGACATCGTGATCGGCACGCACCGGCTGCTGCAGAAGGACGTCTCGTTCAAGGACCTGGGCCTCGTCGTGATCGACGAAGAGCAGCGCTTCGGCGTGGCGCATAAGGAGCGCCTCAAGCAGATGCGCCGCGAGGTCGACGTGCTGACGCTTTCGGCGACGCCGATCCCGCGTACGCTCCACATGTCGCTCAGCGGCATCCGCGACATGTCGACGATGGAGACGCCGCCCGAGCAGCGGTTGCCTATCAAGACGTACGTCACGGAGTACGACGATCATATCGTGCGCGACGCGGTCCTGCGCGAGCTGGAGCGCGGCGGGCAGGTCTACTTCGTCCACAACCGCGTCCACGACATCGAGATGATCGCGTCGCAGCTGCGCAAGCTCGTGCCCGAGGCGGAGATCGCGATCGCGCACGGACAGCAGCACGAAGACATCCTCGAGCAGGTGATGCTGCACTTCGTCGAGGGCAAGATCGACGTGCTGGTGTGCACCACGATCATCGAGTCGGGCCTCGACATCCCGAACGTAAACACGATTATCATCCACAAGGCCGACCAGCTCGGGCTGGCGCAGCTCTACCAGCTGCGCGGCCGCGTCGGCCGTAGCGCGGCGCGCGCGTACGCCTACCTACTGTTCGAGAAGTACCGGTCGCTGTCGGAGCAGGCGCAGAAGCGCCTCCAGGCGATCTTCGAGGCGACCGAGCTGGGCGCCGGCTTCCAGATCGCGCAGCGCGACCTGGAGATCCGCGGCGCCGGCAACCTGCTCGGCGCGGACCAGAGCGGACACGTCGGGGCGGTCGGCTTCGACCTCTACATCCGGCTGCTATCGGACGCCGTCGAGCGCCTGAAGGCGCTCCGCGAAGGACGCCCCGTCCCCAAACCGAAGACGCAGCAGCCCCAGCTCACGATCGACCTGCCGCTGACAGCGCACCTGCCCTCGTCCTACGTCGACGACCTCAACTTGCGCCTGGCGCTCTATCAACGCATGGCCGCCGTCGAGTCGACGGAACAGGTCCAAACGTTGACCAGCGAGTTGCGCGATCGTTTCGGCCCTCCGCCGCCCGCGGTCGAGCACCTGCTGTACGCGGTGCGCGTGCGGGCCCTCGCGCGCGCGGCCGGCGTGACGTCGGTGCAGCAAGAGGACGGCATGATCGTCGTCCACGCGACAGGCGACGCGTCGCCGCGTGAAACACTCGCCGGCATGGCCTCCTCAGCGCTAAGGTTGGGACCGACGCAGGTGCGGCTCGATCCGAGCGAGCTTGGCGAAGCGTGGCCGGAGAAGCTGCTCGATGTGCTCGCGGCCCTTGCCGGAAGCCGCACCCCTGCGGCTGCAGCTACAAACCATAGCTAACCGAAGCAACTACTGCATTCGTTGTTGGGGAGCCCTATGGAGTTATGTTTGATCCTCGAGGCACCGAGGACTAGCATACGCTGGTCTTGGGGAGAGGCACCCGCCGCCCTTTCCAAGGGCTGGTATGACCCAAACCACACTGGACGACACCTCGTGGCAGGACGAGCCCGCCACATTTGATCTGAGCGGCGTCCCGCGCTCGGCGACCGTTCCGCTTCTGTCCGTCCTGTTCGCGATCGGCGTGTCGCTCTTCGTTGCCGTCGAACCGACGCAGCCGTGGATCCTGCTCGCCGTCGTCGCGCTGATCGGCCTGGGTGCGGACGGGGTGCTGCGCAGCCACCCGCGCGCCATGTTCAAGGGTTGGAGCGACACCGCGCCGTTCCTCTTCATTCCGGTGCTCTTTGCCCTGGCGAGCGGCTTGTTCCTCGAAGAGGTGGTGGGCGGCTACCGGATGATTCCGGGCGTGATCGTCGTGACGGGACTGTTTTCGGCCGGCCTGTACAGCGAGTACGTCACCTCAATCAGCCACGGGCCGTCTTTCGCGCTCGGACGGCTGGTGCTCAACGTCCTAACCTACCTTTCCGCGTTTGCCTTCTTCGCCGTGGTCTACGAGTTCGACGTCGATCTCGTGCCCGCATCGTTTGCCGTCGGGCTGTTCAGCATGCTCCTCGCGGTCGAAGTCTTCCGCGAGAGCGAGACCGACGCCTACCGGGCGCTGGCGTTCTCGGCGGTGATCGGCGTCGTGCTCGGCGAAGCGCGCTGGGCGCTCTACTTCATTCCGCTCGACGGCTTCCTGGCGGCGACGCTGCTGCTGCTGATCTTCTACCAGACGACCGGCCTCGTGCAGCACCACCTGACAAGCCACCTCGACCGCGCGGTCGCGGCGGAGTTCTCCGCGGTTACAGTAGTGGGCCTGGCCGTCGTCATCGTCGGGCGCACACTGGGCATCGGCTAGACATCACGGTTTGCCCGGTGTTTGCAGGCGGCAGCGACTCCCTTAACCGAAGTGCTCTTATGGGGGCGTTCTAGCGCGGCCCTACGACTCCAAGCTCGACCGCGCGCACGACGGCTTCAGTACGGTTTTCCAC
>JBIOYF010000145.1:0-2668 GCA_044870035.1 Dehalococcoidia bacterium | reverse complement strand
GGCCGTCATCGCGGCTCAAACCAAGTACACCTGCCCCGGCGCGATGGTGGTGACCAACCAGCAGTTCACCCCAAAGGCGCGCGAGGTCGCTGGCCAGAACAACGTCGTCCTGTGCAACCGCGACGAGTTGGCCCTCATGCTCCGGGAGTGGCAAGAGGTCGAATCCGAACGAGACGAAGAAACGCTGGACCTCGCCGCCTAGCGCACCACTCATTTGTGTCATCCTGAGCGAAGCGAAGGATCTTTCGGCCCTACGTTGTCCGCGTGTCAGGTGTATTGCCGCCAGTAAGCGTCGCCAGAAACAGCTCGCAGCAGAGCGAGCCGCGCGCTGCCGCCTCGCGGAACGATTCCGCCGGCAGCCAGTCGAGCGCGTTGTAGAGCGTACCGGCGCTCGTGTCGCCGCGCTCAGGTAGCCGCGGCTCGCCGGCCATCGACGCCTCGTAGACCGTCATGCGCAGCGTGTAGCGTGAGCGTTGCTGCTCGCCGCTCGCGAGCTCCCGTAACGGCGTCAGCCCGACGCCGAGCTTCTCGCGGCCGAGTCGTCGCACGCCGTCTTCGCGCGGCTCGCCGGCGCGCAGCGTCGTCGCGGGCAATCCCCAAACGCCCGGCAGCTCCTCGCCCAGCTCGTCCGGACGCTTGACGGCGAGCACGAGGCCGCCGGCGCGCGTAACGACGACGGCTACTGCGTCTCGTCGTTCGGCCAACGGAACGTCAGGGTCTCAGTGTGTTCGAGCGCCTGCGCCACCAGCGCGTCGACGTCGAGCGCCTGCTCGGCGGCCTCCACTTCGTCGAGGCGGCTGCTTGTCGCCGGGTGCGCCGGTACGAAGAGCGTACAGCAGTCCTGGTCCGGCTCGATCGAGATGTCGTAGGTCTCGATCCGGCGCGCCTCGTCGATGATCTCGTCCTTGTCGCGCCCGACCAGCGGCCGCAGCACGGGCAGCGTCGCCGCCGCGTCGATCGTCGCGATGTTCGAGAGCGTCTGCGAAGACACCTGACCCAGGCTCTCGCCCGTGACGAGCGCTTCGGCGTGCTCGCGCCGCGCGATCGCTTCGGCGATACGCACCATGAAGCGCCGGTAGAGCACCACGCGCAGTTTCGGCGGGCACGACGCGACGATCTGGTGCTGCACGTCGCCGAACGACACCACGTGCAGCCGGCTCTCGTACTGCCAACGCGTCAGCGAACGCACGAGCGCGATCGCCTTGTCGCGCGATGACGCGTCCAGGTAGGGGAACGACATGAAGTGTACGAACGACGCCTGGCAGCCGCGGCCGATGATGCGCCACGCCGCCACCGGCGAGTCGATGCCGCCCGACAGCAGCGCAACGACGCGGCCGCTCACGCCGGCGGGCAGCCCGCCCGGCCCCTCGATGCGCTCGTCGTGCAGGTACGCGCCGCCTGGCTGGATCTCGACGTGGAACGTCGCCTCCGGCCGCTCGAGGTCGACGCGCGCGCCCGACTGCGCCTTGACCGCCGCGCCGATCGAGCGCTCGAGGTCCTGCGACGTGCCGGGGAAGCGCTTGTCGCTGCGCTGCACGGCGATCCGAAAGCTCTCGAAGCGGCGCGCGGCCGCCATGCGCAGCACTTCGTCCCGGATCGCGTCGACGTCCCACGGGAGCACCTGGCAGATCGAGAAGTTCTTCACGCCGAAGACGCGCCGCAGCCGGTCGCGCAGCTCCGGCCAGTCCGTCTGCGGCCCGGGCGTGATGAAGATGCGGTTCGGCAGCAGGTCGAGGCTCTCGACGCTAAGGCCGCGCGTCGCGCGCCGGACGTTGCGCGCGAGCTGCCGCACGAACATCGGGCGGTTCTTCTTCTTGAGCACGATCTCGCCCAGCCGGATCACGACGACCTGGCGCGCGTCCTGCGGCACGGGTGCGTACGGCGCGGGCTTCTCGACAGCCTGAGTCATGGAGGTAGGGTAGCAGATGCCCTGGGACCCGTTGACAGCCAATCGAGCCGGTGATAGCGTGGCTGCACTGGAGGGACGTCGCGATGTTGGCGCGCGGCTGCCGGGCTACGGTTGCAATCGGCCTGTTCGCGCTGGCGCTTCTGGCCTTCGCCTGCGACGGCGGTAGCTCGAAGCCCGAAGCGACGTCGACGAACGCGCCGCTCACGAGCACGGCTTCGCCGGTCCCGGACAGCTCCCTCCCGCCCAAGCCAGCCGCACTCGAGGACTATCCGGCCGCCATCGCGGCCTACCTCGACAAGGCGGGCGACGCGGCGCTCGGCGAACACTGCCTGGCCGATCTGCTCGCGGCCTGGCAGATGCCGGAAGCCCGGTACATACCTCCGGGCACGTCCGCAGGTGAGGGCCGTTGCGTGCTGGGCAACACCGACGACGATCCAGAAAACGAAGTGGTCGTCTCACTCAGCGCCAGCGGCGCCAACGCATCGCAGCCGCACTCGACCGGGCTCACCATCTTCGACCACACGCCAACTGGATACGAGGTAGCGTTCGGCGTACCTGAAGTCGGCAGCAGGCTGGACGCAGAACTACCGGCCATCTTGGCCGTCGGCGACCTCAACGACAATGAGATAGGTGACCTTGCCTTCGCGGAGATTACCTGCGGAGCGCACACGTGTACATGGCACGTCCACGTTGTCACCGGCGCGGGCGGTACCTACCGGGAGCTGACACTGCAAGATGGCCTCTCGCTCGAGACCGCTG
>JBIOYF010000144.1:0-12546 GCA_044870035.1 Dehalococcoidia bacterium | reverse complement strand
GCGCTTCACGATCGCGCGCAGCGGACGCAGGCTTCCCGCTTCGCCCTGGCGGTCGCCGATCACCTGCTCGTAGCCCGCGTCCGACGCGAGCTGGACGAGCCGCGGCAGCTCTTCCGCCGGATAGGAGCCGTCGCCGTCGATGAGCGCGACGTAGCGGCCGCGGGCGCGCACCACGCCGGTCTTGATCGCCGCGCCCTGGCCCAAATTGACCGGATGCGAGATCACCGTCGCGCCGGCTGTGCGCGCGCGCTGCGCGGTCTCGTCCGTGCTGCCGTCGTCCAGCACCAGGACCTCGGCCGGACCGGACGGCGACCTGGCGAACGCGGCGCGCACGCGCTCGACGGCGGCCGCGATCGCGCTCTCCTCGTTGTAGGCGGCGATGAGGACCGTCACGAGCGTCTCGCTGCGAGGCGCACCGGGATCCACGGACGCTTGCCGGACCGCTGGGTCCGTTTCAGGAGTCATGTCATCTCCGATCTCCCTCACCGCGACCCTTCCGAGGAAAGATCACCCTCTCCCTCAACGAGGGAGAGGGGATCAAGGGGTGAGGGAGGTTACCCAACTCCACTGTTTCTCGATCCCCTCCTCCAGCGATACCTTCGGCGCGAAGCCGAGCGCCTCCCGCCCGCGCGAGTTGTCGCCCAGCGTATGGCGCGCGTCGCCGGGCGCCGCCTCCACGTGCTCGATGCGGAGCCTGCGGCCCGTCACTCGCTCGATCAGCTCGAGCAGGGCGCGCACGCTGATGGTCGAGCCGCCGCACACGTTGAAGACGCACTCGCCAGCCGGCGCCTGCATCGCCAGCACGTGCGCATCGACGACGTCGCCGACGAAGGTGAAGTCGCGCGTCTGCTCGCCGTCGCCGAAGACGGTCACCGGCTCGTCGCGCAGCGCCGCCGTGAGGAAGCGCCGGATCGCCATGTCCGGGCGCTGACGCGGGCCGTACACGGTGAACAATCGCAACGATACTACGGGCAGCTCGAAAAGCCGCCCGTACAGCGAGCAGAGGTGCTCGGCGGCAAGTTTCGTGACGCCGTAGGGCGATACCGGGCGCGGCAGCGCCTGCTCGCTCACCGGCAGCTCTTGGGCGTCGCCGTAGACCGACGACGACGACGCGAAGACGAACTGCTGTAATCGCGCATCTTTCGCCGCCTCGAGCAATCGCTGCGTCGCCGAGATGTTGTGGCGCACGTAGCCGGCGAAACTCGCGCCCCAGCTCGGCCGCACGCCGGCCTGCCCGGCGAGGTGGAAGACGTACTCGACGCCGTCCAGCAGCCGCTCGAGATCGAGCGCGCACAGGTCTTCTTCAATGAGTTGGAACGATCCGTTCGCGCGAGCCGCGGCAACGTTCGACTCCTTCGCGCGCCGGTCGTAGTAGTCGGTGAAGCAATCGACGCCCACGACGTCATGCCCGAGCGCCAGCAGCCGCTCGACGAGATGCGATCCGACGAAGCCCGCGGCTCCGGTGACGACGCTTCGGGTCACGGGCCCGCGGTCTCGAGCGTTGGCGTTGGTGTGGTCATGTCGATGATTTCCTCGCGCGACACGGGCCTGATGGTGCGTTCATCATAGTCGGCAAGATATAGGTTTCGCTTGGGGTAGTGCTCCAGCAGCTCGATGTCGTCCGCGTTCTCTTGCTGCTCCGCCCAGACCACATCGCTGTCCAGGTCCGGCGAGTTGGTCCAGAACTCGGCGCCGAAGCACCACCAGCCGCCGCAGTCTTTCCTCACGAGCACCAGCGCGTTGTGCAGATGCATTTCGTCCGCGCGGTCCAGCAGCCGGTCGTCGCTGAAGTTGAAGTCGCGCAGCCCGGCGATATTCGTCGGCGTAAAGGACAGGCCCACCCAGCCGTCGCGCAGCTGTAGCATCCAGCCCGAGGCGCTGAACGCGATCAGCCCGGTCATCAGGCAGAGGACCGCGGTGCCCGTTACCGCCGTCGATGGCGTTCCGGGCCGGGCGCTCACGTGCGAACCGATCCAGTCGCCCGCAGTGACCGCGGCGTCGCGGAGGTAGATTGCCCCGCGAGCGGTCAGCAGCATCAGGAACGGCGTCGTCTCGTACCAGAAGCGCGGTCCGTTCATCACCGCAGCGTTGCGGTAGAGGATGCTCGACGCGGCCACGGCCAGAAACGATGCGGCGAGAACGTAGTCCCAGCGATGGCGCGTGCCCAGGAGGAAGGGCAGCGCCGCCATGCCGAGGCCGATGAACGCCGGCCAGCCGTTAACGCAGACCTGCAGCAGCGCCAGCAGCTGACGCTCGTTCTGCAACCCGAAGGCGACGGAATGCGTTCCTCCAAACCCGAACGTATCCTCCGAGTATGTTCCCTGCGCCGCATACGCCGACTCGAAGAACTGACCGGTTGTTCCCTTGTTGTAGAGCAAGTACAGCCCGAACATGACCAGCGCGCCCGCCGCGAACGCCGCGAACTCGGGCAGGCGCTCCTTCCAGCGCTGTACGCCCGGGCGAATGAACTCGTACGCCATGAACGCGCCCAGCGGGAACATGAACGCGATGGCGGTGAGCGGCCTGATATTGAACAGCAGGCCAAAGCAGAGGCCGCTGGCGAGCATGGCCACGGGCCGCCGTTTCGTCCGCCAGGTGTAAAACGCCAGACAGGCCAGGATCACGAACACCGCGGTGTTGTGCGACATGTAGTTGCTCGCCGTCATCTGGAAGAACGGCGAGAACATGAGGAGTGCCGCGGCCAGCAGCCCCACGGCTTGGCTGTAGACGCGGCGTCCGATCAGATAGATCAGCACGACGGAGCCGGCGCCCAACGCCGGCGGCACGAGCGATGGGACGTGCAGCACCTGGCCGATCGCCAGGAACATCGGATGGCCGAACGGATAGTGGCTAAACCAGCGCCCGTCGACCACCTGGTCCATGTGCGGATGAAAGATCGAAAAGCTCTCACGCACGGGCGGCGCGGGCGCAGTGAGGTGAAGCGACGCGAAGATCTTCGACTGAAAGACGTAGAGCACCGAATCCGGCACGTGCGGCATATCGTCTGAAACGAAAAAGAGGATGTACCAGAGCAGGAGAAACGTCCAGATTGCGGCGACGATGAGCAGCTGGCTGCTCGACCGCAGCACCCAGCCGCCCGCCTCGCGCAATCCGCGCTCGATGGCGATGCGGCCGAGCGAGCGCGCCGCCAGCGCCAGCACGGTCGCGGCCGCGATGAGCACGAGCAGGGCGGGGTAGGGGCGCAGCATCATCGCTGTGATCCCACGGATCGTCTCGCCGCGGTCCAGCTGGTAGGCCCCTCGAGAATACGCGTCCAAGCGTTCGCCATCGCGCCACTCCGCAACGCTGGCTCTGTAGTTCCGGAAGAAGGCCAGGTTTACCTGCAGATTGCTGTTCTTGTCCTTCCTCCAGATGAACAGGTTGATGTCCTCTATGTTGCGCACTGTGAGATCGGCGTGGAAGTTTCTCCACTCCGGATTGCCCACAAGGATCGTTCCGCCCGTGTCGGTCGTCAGCACGCCGTGAGCGACTTCCCAGTGCCCCGAGAGCGGGCGCCAGTCATCCTTCGCGGAGCTGCCGATGTCGTCCTCGAACAGCACGGTGCCGGTACTGGCGTCTGTCACTCGCAGGGAATCGATGCCAACGGGTTGGGCCGCGCTGGCGATGTGGCTGTTGCCCTTGAGCGTGAAGCCCAGGCCGCCGCTGGGGTGCTGCGGGAAGTCACCGTCCATGGCGTAGCGGCCGTCGACCAGGACGGTGTAGTGCTGACCAACCGTCTCGATGTGGATCTCGGTCGCCGCGCCGCGCCGGCTCCAGAAGTAGAGGGTGATGAGCGCAACGTTCACCGCGACGATCAGCCAGAGCGTGGCCGATCTCCAGGGAAGGTCTTGGACGGATCGAGTGAGTGTGTTGCGCCACCGGACGAGACGGCCGCCTCGCTCGTCAGCCGGCATCCCGCCGCCTATTCGCCCCGGCGCGGCCGGCCGATGCCGACGTAGGCGAAGCCCGCGCGCGTCGCCGTCTCCTGGTCGAATACGTCGCGCCCGTCGATCAGGACACGCGCGGCCATCGCGCGGCCGATGCGCGCCAGGTCCAGCTCGCGGAACTCGGCGTGGTCCGTAGCGACGATCAGCGCCTGACAGTCCCTCGCGGCGCTCAGGGCGTCGCTGCACAACTCGGCCAGCGACCCGACGTGCTGCCCGGCCGTCCCATCGGCCAGCGGGTCGAACGCGCGCACGTGCGCGCCCTTCTCCGCGAGCGACCGGATCACGGTCAGCGCCGGCGAGCTGCGCGCGTCGAAGATACCGCCCTTGAAGCTGATGCCCAGCACGGCGACCTTAACGCCGGCGAGGTCACCGTACATCTCTTCGAGACACGAGACGACGCGCTTCGGCTGCAGCTCGTTCGTCTTGATGATCGCCTTCAGCAGCCGGGGCTTGTAGCCGTGCTGCTCGGCGGTCGTGACCAGAGCGCGCAGGTCCTTGGGCAAGCAGCTCCCCCCGAACCCGATGCCGGGCGAGAGGTATGCGCGCTGCCCAATGCGCTCGTCCAGCGCCAGCGCCTTCGACACGAGCGTGATATCTGCGCCGACGCGCTCCGCAATGTTCGCGATCTCGTTGATAAAGCTGATGCTGGCCGCGAGGTATGCGTTCGCGGCGTATTTGATCAGCTCCGCCGTCTCGAGGTCGACGAGGATGATCGGGCAGTCCAGGGCGTCGTAGAGCTTCGCTACGTTCAGCGCCGCCTCTTCGCTCGCCGCGCCGATCACGATGCGGTCCGGCTGCAGGAAATCGTCGACGGCCTGCCCTTCGCGCAGGAACTCCGGGTTCGACACGACAGCGAACTCGATGCGCGGGTTCTCCTTGCGCAGCGTGTCGGCTATCCAGTGGTTGGTGCCAACGGGCACGGTGCTTCGCGTGATCACGGTCGCGTGGTTGGCCAGCAGCGGCGCCACGTCGTGGATCGCCGCCGATAGGTGCGAGAGGTTCGCCTTGCCGTTGCGCTGCGGCGGCGTACCGACGGCCAGCAACACGAACCCGGCGCCCGGCACACCTTCCGAGAAGTCGGTCGTAAACGAGAGTCGGCCCGCGTCCAGGTTCCGCTCGATCAGCTTGTCTAGCTGCGGCTCGTAGAACGACGCCCGGCCGCTGCGCAGCGTCGCCACGTGCCCGGGGTCCGTATCCACGGCGCGGACGTCGTGGCCCAGCTCCGCCAGGCAGGCCGCCGCGACCGCCCCCGACCTACCCGCTCCCACGACGCACAAACGTGCCATCAGGATGCCGCTCCTGCCCTCGCCGGGCTCATTCAATTGCGGGGTCTCTGGCCATTCTAGAGGTATCGCCACCCGACTCGCTAGCGAGGCCCTGGTCGAATCTGGCGAGCGGCCGTTCAGATAGGAACGGCTGGGCCGATAGTGACTATGCACGGCCGATTGCAGCAGGGGGCAGCTGTCGGGAAGAAGATTTGCAACTAACTGCAGGAGCATGGAATTGAGCTGCGAAAACGAAACCGCCCAAGTCCTCCGCGAGCAAGGCCACAAAGCCACCCCCCAGCGACTCATGATCCTCTCAGCACTTAGGCACACGGACGGCCATCTCACCGCCGGCGCCATCTTCGAGCGAGTCCGTCTCGACTACCCCTACGTCGACATCTCTACGGTGTACCGAACGCTCAGCGTCCTGAAAGAGCTGCGCCTGGTCTCTGAGACCGACATGGGGACCGGCGACACGAGCTACGAGTGGATGCGCCAGCAGGACCGACATCACCATCTCATCTGCAGGGGATGCGGGGCCATCGGAGCTCTGGATCACCGCGTCTTCGAAAACCTGGGGGCAGAGATCATGACGGAATCCGGCTTCCGGCCCGACATCGAGCACTTCGCCGTCTTCGGGCTCTGCTCGGCATGTCAGGAAGGATGGCTGAGTGCGTCGACAAACGGTCATTGAGCCTGGCCTGGGCAGACAGGCTCGCCCTGCTTGCCACGAGCGGCTCTTGACACGCGACGTAACTTCGCATAGACTTAATTGCAACCACTTGCAGGAGCGCCCCAGTTGAGCTGCGAGACAGAAACCGTTCAGGTCCTGCGCGACACCGGCCATAAGGCCACCCCCCAGCGACTGATGATCCTGGCGGCGCTCCGCCACGCCGACGGGCATCTTAGGGCTGCGGAGATTTTCGACCAGGTCCGCGTGGACTACCCGTACGTCGACATTTCGACGGTCTACCGCACGCTCACTGTGCTGAAAGAGCTTCGGCTTGTGTCGGAGATCGACATGGGTACGGGCGACCTGGCGTATGAGTGGCTGCCGCCGAGCGGTCGCCACCACCACCTGATCTGCCGCAAATGCGGCGGTGTCACCTCGCTCGATCATCACTACCTCGAGGACCTCGGTTCGGAGATCCTGGCCGAGGCAGGGTTCAAGCCGGACCTCGATCACTTCGCCATCTTCGGGCTCTGCTCCGCGTGTCAGGAGCGGCCACTGGAGACGCGGCGGAACGGAAGCTAGCGTCACAATGGAAGTCCTGCTGCTGTCACTAGGCCTTGGCGGTTCGCTCGGCGTGCTGGGAGGCGCGCTCGCGCTCGGCCTGCGCCACGGGATCGACTGGGACCATATCGCCGCGATCACGGACATCACCAGCACGACCTCGTCGGCCGGCGAGCCGAGTGAGGGCTGGCTCACCGGCGAGCCGGGCGTCATGCTCACGGATGAAAGTGACCACCTTGCAGCTGAGATGGCGCGTCGCCGTCCGATAGCGGGCGGCGCCTCCAGCGCCATCTCAACCGTGCCCGTTCGACCGGCCGTTGCGAGTTCTCATATCAGCGCGGTCCAGCGGCGCGCGATCTTCCTGGCGAGCCTCTACGCGATCGGCCACGGGACGGTCGTGACCATCCTCGGCCTGCTGGCGCTGCTCGCTTCGCAGTTCTTGCCGTCCTGGATCGACCCGGTCATGGAGCGCATCGTGGGCGTGACGCTCGTCCTGCTCGGAGCGTACCTTGGCTATTCGCTGCTGCAGTACTTTCGCGGCAAGGGCGAGTTTCGCCTGCGCAGCCGCTGGATGCTCGTCTTCGCGGGCGTCCGCAGTGCGGCGAACTCGACTTGGGCGCGCATCCACGGCCATCGACACGAGCACGAACACGTGCACGGCATCGATCAGTACGGCCCGAAGACCGCCTACATGGTCGGGCTGATCCACGGCGTCGGCGCGGAGACCGGCACGCAGGTGCTGATCATCGCGACCGCCGTCGGCGCCGGCACGAAGGGGATGGGCGTCGCCGCTCTGCTGGCGTTCGTACTCGGCGTGCTTATTTCGAATTCCTTCGTCACCGTCGCGACGACGTTCGGGTTCGTCTCCGCGCAACGGCGTCAGCTCGTCTACGTCTGCGCCGGAGCGTTTGCGGCGGTCTTCAGCCTGGTGGTGGGCGCCATCTTCCTATTCGCGTCGGGCGGCATCCTGCCCGACCTCGGCCACTACTTCTCCTGGCTCGGCGGCCCGAGCTCCTAAGCGCCGCACGTTCCCTTCCACCAGCGCCGCCTATACTGGACCTGTGGACGCCCTACTGTGGACGCTCGTCGCGGCCGCCCTCGCGCTGGTGCTGTTGGCCATCGTCGGGTGGTGGCTGCTCCGGCGGCTCACGCGGACGCCGCAGCCACTCGTCCGCCGCATGGTTAAGCTCTCCTGGCGCGCGAAGGCGAAGCTGGCCCTCGCTCTCTTGCGTGACCCGCGCCTACCCCTCGCCCCGCGGCTGCTCATTCCCGCCGTCGTCCTCTACCTCGCCCTGCCGCTCGACATCATTCCGGACTTCATCCCGGTACTCGGCCAGCTCGACGATGTTCTCATCCTGCTCGTCGCGCTGCGTCTCGTTCTGCGCTCTATTCCGGAACCGCTCCTCGAGGAGCACATTTCGCGCCTCGAGCAGTTGCACTCGAACCTTCCTGCGAGCGAAGAGCCAATCCGCTAATCCCTTTGCCCTGCGTTCCCTGTCCCTGGGGATTCATGCTATCCTCGCCAGCGAGACTAGTAAGGAGGGCAGCTACCGTGTCCATCGCCAACGAAGTCGACCGCATGATCGAAGAGCGCAGCTTGCTCAAGCACCCGTTCTACCAGGCGTGGCAGCGCGGCGAGCTCAGCCTCGACACGCTCCGCACGTACGCCGGACAGTACTACCACCACGTGCTAGCGTTCCCGCAGTACGTCAGCGGCGCCCACGCTAGCTGCCCCACGCAGCCCGACCGCCAGGAGCTGCTCGAGAACTTGATCGAAGAGGAGCGCGGTGAGGAGAACCACCCCGAGCTGTGGCTGCGCTTCGGCGAGGCGCTGGGCTTGCAGCGCGGCGCGATCATCGAAGAGCAGTGGCTCCCCGAGACGAAGCACCTCGTCGAGACGTACCGCGATGTCACGAAGAACGGCTCGTTCGCCGAAGCGGCGACAGCGCTCTACTGCTACGAGTCGCAGGTGCCCGAGGTGGCGAGACAGAAGATCGCCGGCCTGGAGAAGTTCTACGGTGTGAGCGACGAGCGTGGACTCCAGTTCTTCACCGTGCATATCGATGCCGACGAGTGGCACGCCGAAGTCGGCCGCGGCTTCATCGATCGCTACGGCGACCAGCAGCCGGAGGCTGTTCGTGAGACGGCGCAGCGCTGCCTCGATGCGCTCTGGGGCTTCCTCGATGGCGTTTACCGGGTGACCAGCGCGGCGGAGGCCGCCGTGTGAGTCCTTCCCGGGAAGGACTGGACCTGCTGTTCCTCGGCTCCGGCAACGCGTTCTCTGAGGGCCGGTACTGGAGCAGCTTCCTCGTCAACGGCCGCTATCTCTTCGATTGCTCGCCGATCGCGGTGCCGCACCTCAAGAAGTGTGGTGTGCCGCTGCCGGACATCGAAGTGATCTTCATCAGCCACTTCCACGGCGACCACTATTTCGGCCTGCCGTTTCTCTTCCTGGAGTACGCCGAGCGTACCCGCCGCGAGAAGGACCTGACGATTGTTGGCCCGCCCGGCATCATGCAGCGCACTATCAAGATCACTGAAGCGGCCTATCCCAATGTCTTCCGCAAGAAGGACCGGGGCTACGCTCTGTCGTTTCAGGAGGTCGTGGACGGCACGGCTGAGGACATCGGGGGGCTGCGCTTCGTTGCCCGGCAGGTCACGCACGTCTCCGACTTCCCGTGCTTCGGCTACCGAGCGGAGATTGGCGGCCGGACGATCGCCTACTCCGGTGACAGCGTCTTCTGCGAGCCGCTCGTGGAGCTGGGGCAGGGGACCGACGTGTTCGTCGTCGAGTGTTCGGGTTGGGGCGAGCCGGGTGGCGTCCACATCGACCTGCCCGGTCTCCGAGAGCTGCGCCGGCGCCTGGGGCCGAAGCCGCAGTTCGTGCTTACCCACCTCGGGCCGGGCGAGGTGGATGTGCGGATCGAAAACACGGTGCTCGCGTCGGACCTCGGCCGCTTCACCTTCTAGCTATCGTGTCATCAGGAGCCGAGGAAATGCGCACCTGTAGGGACAGAGCGTTAGCTCTGTCCTCGGCCTGGCTATCCTAGCAACTCCCCAATCGCCTGCGCCGCCGCCTTCAAGCGCGCCGTCTTTGTTTGCAGCCGCGCATCGATGCCGCGCGGCTCCCAGTCGTTGTAGCGGCCGGGGTGGCCGTAGTCCGTCTGCTCCCAGGTCGACGTGCCGTCGGGCAGCTCGATCTCCAGCACGCGGCGTAGCATCTCGTGCGGAGTGCCGTGCAGCGCGTCGTGGGGCGGATAATGCTCCTCGACCAGCCGTACCGTGGCGCCTCGGATAACTTCCATACGGTTCCTCCTGCGGCGATTGCCTGAGGCCATGCTAGCGAAAGCGCTCTCGGAGTGTTTCTCTAGTCTCTTGACCGCGCTCGGGCCGTTCCCTTGCCGGGACGGCGCGCGGCGGCTAATTCGACCTCTCGCTCCGACCCTGACACTTGAGCTCTGTTGGGGCCTTGGCCCTTGGCCCCTGACCCTTGACCCCAAATAGCGATAGGGCCCGTTGGCGGGAGTGCCGGGCCCTATCGAAGCGGGGGAGGGTTGGCCGGGTACGGGGCCCCGGCCAGTCGGGTGGTTGCCTTCCTCGTCTCCTTATCTTAGACTAGGAACACTAGTCTGTCAACACTAGTATTGCCAAACTTTTCTAAAGTATCTTGTGTTTAGCCGTCAAGCGAGTACTATCTAAGCAACACTCGGAGGCCTGCGGCGTGCGAAACCTCTATACCAACCACGGACTGGTCCTGATTCGCATCTGGGTGGATCCAGACGCCACGCTTTCGGAGATCGCCGACGACATCGGCGTGAAGGAACGGGCGGTCTACCTCATCGTCCGCGACCTTGTCGAAGCGGGGTTTATTGACAAGCAGAAGGTGGGCCGGCGCAACCAGTACCACGTCAACATCGAGCGGGCGCTCGATTACCGGCCGATCCCGCACACGACCATTCGGGAGCAGATCCTGGGCTTGGCGCTGACCATGGGCATGCGCCTGCCCGAAGAGCCAGCGGCCCCTCCCAGTCGCGCCCGCGGCGCGGCCGAGCGCGCCCCTGCCGCTGCGGTGCGGTAGGCGGCGCAGAGGTATGCTAGCGCTCCGGCAGGCGTGGTCATGGGTTAACTGGCATTGGGGACTGGCCATTCTCTTCCTCGCCATTTTTGATGACAGTCGCGATCCTGCTTCAGATCGGCGTGATCCCGTCGGGCCCGGACCTCGATTATCACGCCGCCTAGACTGATCCGCCCGAGTCGTCGTTGGTTTCTGCAGGCCTCGGTGATAGAATGCCATCGCGGCTTTGTGAAACGCGTCGCGGATAGGAGCGCTTCATGTACGGCCTAGGCATCGCGAAGGGCTTGATGGTCACCTTCAAGCACATCTTCAAGCCGCCCTTTACCGTCCAGTATCCCGAAGAGGTCCGCCCGATCCCGGTCGGCGCGCGCACGAACCTGATCTGGTTCGAGGAGCGCTGCACCGGCTGTTCGACCTGCGCGCAGGCCTGTCCGGACGGCTGCATCCTGGTAGCCACGTCGCCGGCGGAGGGCGGCGCGCTCAACATCGACCGCTACGAGATCGACTTTCGCATCTGCATGTACTGCGGCCTCTGCACCGAGGCCTGTCCCTACCAGGCGATCCAGGCCGGCGGCACCTGGAAGGACGTTACGGACGACTTCGATGCCATGTACCGCGACAAGCACGCCCTGACCACGTTCGCGCACGACTATCTCAAGGGAGCGGACTTCATGTACCCGCACGGTCAGCGCGCGCCCGAAGACACCGTCCAGCAGATCCGCCAGGAAGGCTAGCCGGGGACCAGCGCGGTGGCGAACATCACGATCGACGGCCAGCCGATCGAGGCGCCCGACGGCGCACCGCTGGTGGAAGTCCTCAAGCGCAACGGCTTCTACGTCTCGAACCTCTGCTACATCGACGGCCTGCCGCCCTACGCCGGCTGCCGCACCTGCTTGGTCGAGGTGGAGGGCGGCCGCGGGCTCCAGCTCTCGTGCACGACGACTATTCGCGAGGGCATGGTTGTCCGTTCGAACACGGACGAAGTGAAGAAGGCGCGCCAGTACGTCCTCTCGCTGATCAACGCGAACCACTCCGACCGCTGTCTTACGTGCCACCGGCGCGTCAAGTGCATGCCCGGCGACGTCTGCCTGCGCGACGACATCGTCACGCACCGCTGTCTGACCTGCTCGAAGAACTACCGCTGCGAGCTGCAGACGACGAACGACATCCTCGACATGGGCCAGGACAACATCGAGCCGTGGGAGGCCGAGGACCGCACTTACTACGAAGCCGTCCAGCCCGAGCCGGACCGCGCCAACCCCTGGGTGGAGTTCGACCCGCAGATGTGCATCATCTGCACGCGCTGCGTCCGCGCCTGCGACGACCTGCGTCACACCGGCGCGATTACGCTCGCCGGGCGCGGCTATTCGACGCGCATCGCGTTCGGCGCGGGTGGCCGCATCGATGAGTCGAACTGCGACTTCTGCGGATCCTGCATCGACGTGTGTCCGACGGCGACGCTGATGGAGAAGCCCAACAAGTGGCTCGCGCGCACCGAGGACTACGTCTCCACCGTCTGCAACTCGTGCAGCGTCGGTTGCACGATCAGCATCGGCCACCGAAACGGCAAAGCGGTGATCGTCAAGCCGGACTTCCTGAACCCGTTCAGCGACGACCAGATCTGCGTGCGCGGCCGCTTCCACTACGACGCCGTGCGAACGCGCGACCGGCTCGGCCAGCATCTCGTGCGGCGGAACTCGGGCCCTGAGCCTGTCGAAGGGTTCGCTCCGTCGTCCTACGAAGTCGCGCTCGATCACGCTGCCGAACGGCTCGCAGCGATCCGTCAGCAGCACGGCGCGAAGTCGATCGCGTTCCTCGGCTCGCCCTGGATGACGAACGAGGAGAACTATCTCGTTCGCCGCCTGGCCCGCGACGTGATCGGCTCATCGCACCTCGATTTCACGGCGGGGCCGCTGAACCGGGCGGTCGCGCACGCGGTCGCGACGGCGCTCGGCACCGACACGCCGCCGGCCGATCTGGTCGACATCCCGACGAAAGCGAAGACGATCCTCGTCGTCGCGGACG
>JBIOYF010000143.1:0-12548 GCA_044870035.1 Dehalococcoidia bacterium | reverse complement strand
ACGCCGACGCCCACGTTCACGCCGACCAGCACGCCGACGAAGACGTTCACGCCGACGCTGACGTTCACGCCCACGGATACGCCGACGATCACGCCGACCCCGCGCCGGCGCACGGGGTCCGGGGCGGGTGACGTGAATGGCGACGGCTTTACCGACCCGGTCGACGCGCTCTGGCTGCTCTGGTTCGACGCGGATGTGGTCAGCGACGTGCCCATTCCCGAAGCGGCAGATGTCAACGGCGACGGCGTGTGGGATTCTATAGACGCGCTGTTCATCCTCTGGATAGATACCGGAGTGATCCTTCCGCCATGAGCGTAGAGCGCCACGTAGGGGAAGTCCCTAGTAGAAAGGGTGTACGGCTTCTGGTACACGTGATACACGCCGTAGATACCGCTGTGCTAGGCTTATGGGCATAAGCCGCGAACCTAAGCCGAACGCACAACGGGCCAAGGATGGTGCGCCGGGGGAAGAGCGATCTTCATCGAGGAGTCCTCGGACGCAGGGTAACTTCCGGAGCGCGGACGACGGGTGTGTAAAGGGGAAGTTGGCCTGAGATGCAGCTGAGGCGTCGAAGAGGGGTGATCGCGGGCCTGGGGTTGGTCCTGCTGGGACTGCTCCTTGCCTTTCTCTTGATCACCCTGAGTGGCGGCGAGGACGGCACGGTCTCGGCGCACTACCCGCCCAATACGGGTACGGCGACGTCACAGACGCCGGCCACACCACACCCGCTGCTCGACTTTTCGCTCGGCGTTGATATTGACAGCCCGACCGACACGAACGGGAACAACGACGACTGCTTCAGCACAGGTGTCGGCTCGGCCGGCGCGGCGGGTTCCACCGCCACCTGCAACATCCCGCCGAGCAGCACGTTCACGGTGAACATCTACCTCGAGAGTAATGGCGGCATCTCTACGTATACGGGTTTCGACATCGCGCTTACCTATAGCGGCGTCACATCGAAGAACAACGGCAACCCCGACCCGACCTGTAACTTCGGCGAGCCGTTCAATTACACGGCCGGGACCGCCGCCTTCGGGTGCGTCATTTCCCCGGCCGTCTCGACGCCGGCCGGGCGGATCGCTGTGATCGATTTCAACTGCGATTCATCCGTTGGCAGCATTACGCTTCACCACGGCTTGAACGCGACCGACCTGGTCGACGCGAACATCGTCGGGCATTCGGAGATCAACGGTACGACCGAGCACCTCGACATCACGTGTTCGGCGCCGACGCTGACGCCGACCTCGTCGCCGACAAGCACGCCGACCAACACGCCCGTCGCGACGGACACGCCGACGGTGACCCCGACGCCGACGCCCGGCCAGGCCGAGATGTCGCTAAACGCGGTAGGGGTGGGGGTGGTCTGCAACAGTCAGCCGAAACCCACCAAGTGCACGGTGCCGTTCTTCTTCGGAGATGAGAAGTCGGGGGAGTTCACGCTGCGCGTTCAAGCTAACCAGATCCCGGTGGGAGGCTATGGGGGCTTCCAGACGGAGATTCAGCTGTCCGCCCTCGTCACGGACTTGGTTGTCAATCCGCGAGCTACCTGCCCCGATGACGTTGTCTGGGTTGACCTCTCGGACCCAACGTGCGCCCGGTCCAGCGGGCCTGGTCAGCCGGAGCATATCTCCTACTTCCATAGCGGCCGGACCGACGCGGCCCCGCCGCACCCGAAGAGCAACGCCACTGGCATCCTAGTAGAACTCGACGTGCACTGCGCCGAACCGGGGTCCGTTCTCGTTCCTCTCAGGGCCCAGCCGAGCGCCCCCCAGGGCTCCGCCTTCTTCGACCTGAACGGAGACCCTGTGTTGCTTCAAACGCAGGCCTCCATTCAATTCGGCCCGGTCGCGGATCTGTTGACGATCAACTGCGTGCAAGTAACGCCGGAGCTGTCGCTGGACGCGCAGGGGGACCGGGTCAGCTGCATCGAGCCGACGCCGGACAAGCCGGTCAAGTGTGACGCGCCGGTAGAGACGACGCCGGAGAACGGCGCCTTCCAGCTCTTGCTGCGGGCGAACCACATCCCGTTCCCGGGCTACGGGGGCTTCAACTCGGAGGTGCTCTTCGGCGGGCTTGTGCTGGAGAACCGGCCGTGCCTCGACGAAGTCGTCTGGCCGGACGCGCTCCTCTGCGCGCAGATCGTCACGCCGACGCCGCCTTCGGCACTGAAGGACCACCGGGTACGTAGCGGGGTCTTTCCGCCCTACCCAAAAACTAACTACGTCGGCGTCCTTGCCCAGATGAACGTCCACTGCCCGCGCGAGGGGCAGTTCAAGGTGGTGATGCCGGCGGCCGGGACGCCGCGGCCGAACGGCGCCGCGTTCTTCGGCTCCGACGAGACGCCCACCCCCGTTGTCACCATCGGCCAGCAGTTCGTCGACGCCAACGGCGACACGGTCCCCGATAACACGACGCCCGTCTCGCTGGCCGACGTGCTGCTGATCAACTGCCAGATCATCCCGACGCACACGCCCACAAATACGCCGACGGTGACGGCAACGGCGACGCCGACCCCATGCGCGACCACCGGCTGCCCGACGGCGACACCGACGAGGACGAGTACGCCCAGCGCCACGCCGACCGCCTCGAACACCGTGCCGCCGAGCAACACGCCGGTGCCGAGCAACACACCGATACCGAGCAACACGCCGACGGTGACGAACACGCCGCCGCCCTGCTGCGAGTCGGTCAGCGATCCCGACGTGCCGCGCGGCGGCAAGGTCACGACAGATAGCGAGAACGGCGGCGACGGCGCCAGCGGGAGCGACCAGGTGGAGACGAGCGTCCAGGTGCCCGCCGAAGGCGCCGTCAGCATCGTCGAGAAGCTGGTGATTCAGCCGGAACCGACGGGCTTCCACCTGATCGGCCAGCAGGTGAACATCAGCGCGCCGGGCGGCACGGCGCAGCAGCCGATCGTGATCACGTTCTGGCTGGACAGCAGCTTGCTGACGGGGATCAGCCCGAGCAGCGTTCAGGTCTTCAAGGCGGGCGCGCTGGTGCCCAACTGCACCGGCCCGAGTGGCAAGGCCTTGCCGGACCCGTGCGTGGTCAAGCGGAACGTGCTGACCGGCGCGCAGGCCGGCGATCTGCAGATCACCGTCCTGACATCGGACGCCAGCCCCTGGAATTTCGGCATTCCCGTGGACGGAGGCATCCTGATCGGCGACATCAACTGTGACGGCGTGATCAACCCCATCGATGCGCAGATCCTGCTGCAGTTCATCGTGGGCATGATCAACTCGCTGCCGTGCCCGCAGAACGCCGATGTGAACCAGAACGGCGCGACGAACGCGACGGACGCGCAGCTCATCCTTCAGTACGCCGCGGGGCTGATCGATAGCCTGCCGCCGGGCGCGGCCGGCGCGGAGGTGTGGCCGGACCTGTCCGGGATGTGGCGCTGGTTTGCGAGCTGGTAGGACGGGCAGACGAGGGATGAGGGGTTCGCCAGATGTATCGACGCGGCTGCGCACGAGGCAGCCGGAGGTGTTGGGGTGGTGAGGGGTATCCGCAAGCGTAGTAGGCTGGCGGCCGTCGGGGCCGTCGTCATCGCTGCAGTCGGTGTGACGGCAGGGCTGCTTGCCCTAAGGCTCGGCCCCTCGCAGCACGCCGCGGCGAACCAGCCCAACGCGGGCCTGGAGTTTACGCTCCATGTTGGCAGCTGCGCGACGACCGGGGATGTCAAAGGGAACTGCGTCGTCTCCGATCCGTCTACGTTCGTCGCGTCCGTCTCGCTG
Source organism: Dehalococcoidia bacterium (assembly GCA_044870035.1). Taxonomy (GTDB): domain Bacteria; phylum Chloroflexota; class Dehalococcoidia; order DSTF01; family RBG-16-68-14; genus JBBDXS01. The sequence goes on along the minus strand of JBIOYF010000143.1, from coordinate 8,814 downwards.
GACGATGTCAGCGGCATCGGCAACGGCAGTTATGACGCGCTGGCCGTAACGCTCTCGTACACAGGCGTGGGCTCGAAGGGCAACCCGGACATCGTCTGGCCGGGCTGCGTGTTCGAGGCTCCTACCACGGGCGCCGGCTTCGTGAACGCCGGCTGCGCAGCTGGTGTCAGCGCGCCGTCTTCGACGTTCACCGGCACGATTTTCACTGCGAGCTTCAACTGTCCGGCCGATGGCACGCTGACCCTGACCCACGGCGCGTCTGACACGCTCATCATCGACAGTAAGGGTAAGACCAGCACCGAAGCCGGGCCGGACGTGCTCAACATCGATTGTCAGGCCGCCACCGACACGCCGACGCCGACGTTCACGCCGACGCCGACGAACACGCCGAACTTCACGCCGACGAACACTCCAAACCCGAACCCGCGGATGGCCCTGTCCTTGCCGGACCTCTGTCAAGGCGACTCGAAACACCAGGTCTTGGTCTGCCAGGCCAATCTCTTCGCCGGCGACAACGGAGCCAATAAGCGAGCCGACTTCACAGTCCAGGTGAGCGACATCATCGATATGGACAACCTTACCTACGGCGGCTTTCGGACGCAGGTGGATCTGAGTTCAGGACTTGGGTACACCAGCAGTGGCTGTGGGACGGAGCTCGTCTGGAGCAAGTCGATTTCGTTCTGCACGAGCTCGGTTGTCGGGAATTCTGTCCGGCATAGCGTCCGTACCTCAGGGGGCCCGCCCTTTACCGGAACCACGTATGAGGGCCCGATCGTCGAGCTGCTGGTGCACTGCACCCAAGCCGGCCTGCAAGAGATCAAGCTCAGGTCGGCTGGTGGGAGCGACCCCGGCTCGACCTTCGTCCTCACCAACGGCTCGGAGACGGTTGCGAAGCCGGAGAACGCGCCTGACGTCGACGTGATACAGGTAAACTGCAATCCGCAGCCGCCGGAGATGTCGCTGAGCGCGAGCGGTCTGGGCGTGAACTGCTTGGCGGCGCCGACGCCGGGCAAGCCGGACAAGTGCGTGGTTCCCTTCGCTACGGGCGCGGCGGCGACGCAGACGCCATTCCAGATCAGCGTGCATGCCAATGTGATCCCGGCGAACGCGACGCCGTCGCTCGATGGCTACGGCGGCTTCGACACGGAGGTGCTCTTCGGTGGGCTGGTGTTCGCTGCACCCAAGCCCTCCTGCCTCCAGGAGGCCGTCTGGCCGGATGTGTTGCTGTGCTCACAGAATCCGCCGCTGACCGTGGCGCAGTTCAAGCAGCACCAGCTGCGCTCCGCGCTCTTCTCGCCCTTCCCGGCGAGCCATTACTCGGGCGAGCTGCTGCGCATGCGCCTGGCGTGCCCAGGCCTGGGGCAGTTCCAGATCGTCCTTCCTGCCGATTCGACGTACCGAGATAAGGGGGCGATCTACTATCGACCTGACGGCACAACGGTAGCGGTTGCCACCGTTGCCGCCGGCCCGCTAGACGTAAATGGCGACACCGTGCCCGATCCGGTTGGCACGCCAACGGCGCCTATCGCCGACGCGCTGCTGATCAACTGCCAGGTCGTCGCGCCGACGGCGACGCCTACTTCGACGGCGACGGCCACGGCGACGCCGTGTCCAACGGAAGGCTGCCCGACGGCGACGCCGACGCGCACGGCGACGGCGACCGCGACGTCCACGTCGCCGCCGACAAACACGCCCTCGATCACGCCGACGCGCACGCCCACGCCGACGATCACGCAGACGCCGACGATTACGGCGACACCCACACCCTGCTGCGACTCGAGGAACACCACGCTCTTCGGCCGCGGCAAGGTGAGCACGGACGACGGCGAGAACGACGGCGCGACCGGCAGCGACCAGGTCGAAACGAGCGTCACGATCACGACCATAACGGGCGGCAAGGTGACGATTGACGAGAAGCCGATCAGCCAGCCCGAGCCGGCCGGCTTCCAGTTCTTCGGCCAGCAGGTGAACATCGCGGCGCCCGCCGCGCAGAACGCCGGGGACCCGCTCGTGATTGTGTTTACGCTGGACGTCTCGATCATCCCGTCAGGCGAAAATCAGAACACGATCAAGCTCTTCCGCAACGGCAGCCTGGTGCCGAACTGCGGCGGCTCGCCCGGCACGGCCAGCCCGGACCCCTGCATCTCGAAACGGAACCTGCTCGTGGGGCCGGCCGCCGGCGACGTCCAGCTGACCGTGCTGACGACGGACGCGAGCGCGTGGAACTTCGCCTCGGGTGGCGGAGCCGGGCTACTGGGTGACGCAAACTGCGACGAGCGCGTCAACCCGGTCGACGCGCAGGTGATCCTGCAGGACTCCGCTGGCCTGATCCAGGGCGTACCCTGCCCAGAGAACGCCGACGTGAACCACAGCGGCTCGATCACGGTGGTCGACGCGCAGCTGATCCTGCAGTTCGACGCCGGGATTATCGACGGCTTCCCCGCCGGTGCGCCGGGCGGCGTCTGGTCGGGCGACGCGGCGCTGCTGGGGTGGCTGAGCGAACGATAGGAGAGCTATCGGCTCGCATGTCGCAGAGCGCTCATGAACGAGCGCTCTCGTCTTAGTACGGGGACCAGGCGGCAGCGCTGGGGGTGAGGCCCTCGAGTTCAAGGCAGGTGTTGTCCTGCGTCGCCAGCGCGATGAGGCAGAGGAACGTCGTGCTGGCGTCGGCCTCCGCCAGGTAGACAACGGCGTCGGACGCGGGCGACCAGCTCGGCCAGCGGTCGAGCGTGATCGACTGCGTGAGCCGGGCCGGCTGAGCGCCAGCCGCGACGGTGGTGTAGATGTCGAGCACGCCGCGCGTGCCAGCCGCGGGCGGACCGCTGTAGGCGAGCTGCCCGTCGTTCGACCACCTCGGGTCCAGCCCGAGCGCGACTTCTTGCGCTGACCGCTCGTCATGGGGCAGGAGGAGCACCATCCGCCCGCTGATCTCGGGCGAGGGCGCGCTCCAGAAGGCGAGCGTCTTGCCGTCGGGCGACCAGGCCAGGCCGTCCTCGGCGCCTTCGCGCGCCAGGCGGAGCTCCCTATTCTTGCCGTTCGGCTTAACGGTGTAGATATCGGGGCTCGCTTGCCCGTCGCTCGCGACGATCGCCAGCTGGTCGCGCGACGACCAATCGACGGCGGTCGCGGGCAGCGACGGATCGTCCAGCAGCTCGCCCTTGTCGATGTCGAAAACGCGCAGCTGCCCGCCGCCCGTCGCCTCGATGAACGCGATGCGTTTGCCGTTGGGCGACCACGCCATGGGCGCGTCGTCGCCCGCCGCGAGCACGTGGTCGCTCACCGTGCTCGCTACCTGGCCGTTGAAGTCGTAGATGCGCAGCGTGGCCTCCGTTCCGGGGCCGCGCTCGCCGGCGACGACGTAGGCGATGCGGGCGCCGTCGGGCGACCAGCGCGGGAAGGAGACGCTCAGGAGCTCGTCCGCGAGCTGGTTGAGCTGTGTGCCGTCCGGCTGGACCGTGTACAGCGCGTTCGCGCCGGCGGCGTCGACGGCGCCGAAGGCGATCACGTTGCGCGGCGCCGCGGCCGACGGCGTGCGGTCGGCGACCGAGCCGCCGCCGCTGCCCCCACAGGCACCGAGCAGGGCGGTGAGGAGCGCGGCGAGGAGCGCGGCGAATACGAGCGATCGCTTCATCACAGCGCCCTCATTCTCCTCGCGGGCGATAATTCGGTCAAGTACAGCCGGCGGGCTTCTTGATCGGTACCAAGGCGGCTGATACGATCTACATAAGGGTGCGGGTTCCGCACCCGAGCATCATCGAGACCTTGAGCTCAGCTCTTGAACTAGGTGTAGTGCCATGAACGAACGCTCAAGCTCCCGGCCTCGCGAAAGCTGGCAGCGGCTCTCCGTCGTGGTGATGGCCGCCGGGCTACTCTCCCTATTAGCGGCGGGTGTCCTCCTCGCGCTCACGCTCACCGGAAACCTGGGCAACAAGGGGTACAGCGGCCCGGGCACGACCGTTGACATCGGCGACATTCGCGAAGCGCTGACGCCGCTCCCGACCGCCACGATTGCCTTCCCGCCCGGGGTTGACGCACCGATCGCCCAACTCGTGATTCCCAAGTACGAGGTCGCCGCGCCGGTACAGGTCAAAGGCGTCGACGCGAACAACGTCATGGTTTCGCCGGACGGCCCGACCAACGTCGCCTGGTATGACTTCAGCGCGAAGCCGGGCTTCGGCGGGAACGCGGTGTTCTCGGGCCATGTCGACTACATCAACTACGGCCCGGCGGTCTTCTGGCATATCAAGGACCTGGTGCCCGGCGACACGATCGAGGTGCGCCTGGAAGGCGGGACCGTCTACAAATATGCCGTGTCGGCGATCAACAGCGTGTCGGCGAGCCCGAGCGAGGAGGAGCTGCGCGAGATCGTCGGCCCTTCCCAGACCGACATTGTGACGCTGATCACCTGCAGCGGGGCGTTCAGCTACGAGACGCATCAGTACGATCAGCGGACGATCGTGCGCGCCCAGCGGGTCCTGGAACCGACGACCGCTACGATACCGTAGTCTCACCGACGCAGCAGATGGGGCCAACTGCCTGCTTGTCGCCGGCGCCTTTCGAGCTGGGAGCGCTCCGGCACCTTGAGTAGTGCACCCGCTGGGGCGGTCAACCGGCGGTTCTCGCTGGTGCTGCTCGGCGCCGGCGCGGCGTCGCTGCTGGGTGCGGGCCTGCTCGTCGTGCTGGCGGTCACCGGGGCCTGCGGGACGGGGTACAGCGGGCCGCCACCCGTGACGCCGTTCGGGCCCACACTGGCGGCGTACCGGACGCCGGAGCCGGCGCTGGCCGCTGCCACCCCGAGTGGTGCGCCGATCGCGAGCCTGGCGATCCCGCGCTTCGGCATCGATGCGCCGGTGCAGGTCAAGGGCGTCGACGCAAACAACGTCATGGTTTCGCCCGACGGGCCGACGACTGTCGCGTGGTACGACTTCAGCGCAAAGCCGGGCTTCGGCGGGAACGCGGTGTTCTCCGGCCATGTCGACTACATCAACTACGGGCCGGCCGTCTTCTGGCACCTGAAGGACCTGGTAGCGGGCGATACGATCGAGGTACATCTGGAGGACGGCACCGTGTATCGATATACGGTCGAGACGTTGCAGTCCGTGCCGGCGAGTCCCACCGAGGAGGAGCTGCGCGATATTGTGGGCCCCTTAACGAACGACGTGATCACGCTGATCACGTGCGGCGGTGTCTTTAGCCCCGCCACGCGCCAGTACGATCACCGGACCGTGGTGCGGGGGAAGCGCGTCCTGGAGCCTGCCGGCGCGCCGGGGCCGTAGCCGTCCGCGGGCGTGGTACAGCGCTGGGTCGGGGGGCGCAACGGGGTCGACCGGGACGTGTTCGATCGGGATCGGGCATGTGCCGAGCTTCTTGCTACAGCAGACAGGGGCCCCAGTCCGGGACCCCTATCTGGATGCATAACGGGTTGCTGCGTTTAGCAGCTTCCGTCGAGACAATCTGTGGCGCTGTTGAAGGCGGTGATGATCGCCGTCCGGAACAGGACCACCGCGGTAATCACCACCGCGACGGCGATGACAGCCATGATCAGCCCGTACTCCGCCAGCGTCTGTCCCTCCTCATCCGACATGCGAGCCTGTAGCCCTTGCCAGCCGGTGAGGACACGCAACAGAGCTTCGTTTATCAGTTGCATACCTCGTTCTCCTTCCTACAGGCTCCGACTTCAGCCGGCTTCTTCAAGCTGGCCAAGTCGCCGGGCGTCGGTTCGGCACTCGACATCGGAATCGAGTTTCCTGTATTCAGCTTCGACCAACCCGCGACTTTCTGATATAGGTCTGTCCCAGTCCGTGGCCCTTGTATGGCAGGCTATAGTGCCGACGAGCCGGGTCCTGGAGCCTCCGGCGCCCTGGGGCCGTAGCTGGCGATGGCCGTGGTATAGTTCCTTTCGGAGAGGTGTCCGAGTGGTTGAAGGTGCCGCTCTCGAAAAGCGGTGTCGTTGCAAGGCGACCGTGGGTTCGAATCCCACCCTCTCCGCCACTTGCTCTCGAAGCTCGAGGCTCGAAGTTCGAAGTTCGAGCGTTTGATCCCACGGAGAGGTGCTGGAGTGGCCGAACAGGCACGCCTGGAAAGCGTGTAGGGGAGCAATCCTCTCGTGGGTTCGAATCCCACCCTCTCCGCCATACTGGAAGCTGGAGACTAGGGGCTGGAGCCAGGAGGTGGCGACCCTTCGGCTGCGCTCAGGGCAGGCTCTGAAGTCGCCGCTACGAGGTTCTGGCCACTGGTTTGGCGGCTCAGAATGACATTTGGGAGCTTAGCTCCGCTCGTCTTGCTCGGTGAGCTCTAGGAAGCGGGCGCGCTTCCGCCGCTCGGCCTCGCGGGCTGCCACGCGGGCCTCTTGGGAGGCGTCCCGCCATCGCATGCGAAACGCGCTGAGAAAGCCGCCAGAAGCGCCTCCTGACGCGTCCTGACGCCCGTCTGGGCCCGTGGACGGTTCGCCGGGCTCCTGCTCCGATGGGCGCTTGGCCAGGGCGGCGCTGACCGCTCCGGCAAGAGTGCCCAGGAGAATGCCGGCCAGGAAGCGCCGACTCCGCTTTCGCGCTGGGGCGAGTTCTGCCTCCTGGGCCTCGTCCGACGCGTCCCGGTCGTCCGAATCTTCTTCGTGGACCTCCAGCGCGCCGGTCTCGGGATCGATCTCGATCTCGATCTCGCGGCCGCCCGACTCGACCTCGACTTCGATCTTGTCCTTCTTGTCTGCCATGTCGTCGCCTAGGGGCGCTTCTTTCCGCGACCGGAGACACTGCTCAGCACGCCGAGAAACCGCCGCGTGCCCGCGAAGACGCCGTAGATGCGGATCACGGGACCGACGGCGTTCTCACTGATGAAGGTGGCCGTGCCCTGGAGGCGCTTCACGGTCTGGCGCGCCTGCTGCAGGAGCGGCGAAACATCGTCGCGCAGCGTTGAACGCGCGGCGCCGATCAGCCCCCTGGTGGCCAGGCCGATGACGACGGTGAAAACGAACAGCGCGAGCAGGACGAGGATCGTCAGCGATCCCGCGGCGATGATGATGACGTCGCGCCAGTCGGAGAGCCCCACTCAACTACCTCCAGGTATGCTCGGCAGCCGCCCGGCGACCGCCAGCGCGTGGATACGTACCGTAGCCAGCTATTCGTCTTCTGTCAAGCGCCGGGCGTTTGCTGCGACGTTCCAGCGTGAGAGATGATGCCGCCGCCGAGCACTTCGTCGTTTCGATAGAAGACGACCGCCTGGCCCGCCGCGACGGCTCGCTGCGGGCGCTCGAAGCGCACCTCGGCGCCGTCCTCGGTCAGGCGCACGACCGCCGGATTGCTCGCTGAGCGGTAGCGGATCCTGACGTCCGTCGCGAACTCGTCTGCCGGCGGCGCGCCGGCGACCCAGCGCAGGGCTTCGGCGGTGAGCGTTTCAGAGTAGAGCTCGTCCTCCGGGCCTATCGTGATCAGGTTGCGAGCCGGGTCGATCTCGGTGACGAAGCGGCGCTCGCCGGCGGCGACGCCGAGGCCGCGCCGCTGGCCGACCGTGTAGGCGGCCACGCCCCGGTGGCGCCCGACGACCTGCCCCGCGCTGTCGACGATGTCGCCCTCGGTCTGAGGCACGCGCTGCTCGATGAAGTCGCGATAGTCCTCGGTGGGCAGGAAGCAGATGTCGGCGCTGTCCGGCTTATCGGCCATCGGTAGGCGCAGCTCGGCGGCCTGGGCGCGGATCTCATCCTTGCGGTAGCCGCCGATTGGGAAGAGGACCCGCGCCAGCTCTTGCTGGCCGAGCATGTAGAGCACGTACGACTGGTCTTTCTCGTGGTCGCGCGCCACCAGCAGGTGGTAGCGTCCGTCGCGGTGCTCGATACGAGCGTAGTGGCCGGTCGCGAGGTAATCCGCGTCGAACGCGAGGGCGCGCTCGAGCAGGGAGCGGAACTTGATCTGCTCGTTGCAGGGGAGGCAGGGGTTCGGCGTGCGGCCGCGCCGGTACTCGTCGACGAAGTAGTCGACGACGTGCTCGCCGAACTGCCGCTCCATGTTGAGCACGTAGTGCGGGATGCCGAGCAGGCCGGCTGCCGTCGCGGCATCGTCGATGTCCTCGGCCGGGCAGCAGCGGCGCTGGTAGCGCGAGGCGAGCGGGTCGTCCTGCGTCCAGAGGCGCAGGGTGATGCCGATGACATCGTAGCCCTGGCGCTGCAGCAGCCCGGCAGCAACGGCGGAATCGACGCCGCCGCTCATCGCGACGATGACGCGCTTCTTGGACATAGCGCTGCATTATATCGAGCGGGAAACGCCGATGAGCCTGGTATACTGCGCAGAACAAACGTAAGGAGTGGCTGCTCGCTGGAAGCTGCCGATACCGCTCGCCAGATCGTCGACCTGCTGGCCGACCGCCAGGCCGAAGACGTGCTCCTGCTCGATATCCGGAAGGTGGCCCCATTCGCCGACTTCTTCGTTATCGCGACGGCCAGCAACGCGCGCCACATGCGCGCCCTGGCCGAGACGCTCTACAAGGAGGTCCCGCCCGCGACCGGCGGCAAGCGCCACGAGGGCGACAGCGACTCGGGCTGGGTGCTGGTCGACTATGGCGACATCATCGTGCACCTGTTCTCGCCGGAGCTGCGCGGTCACTACGCGCTGGAAGAGCTCTGGAGCGAAGCGACGCCGGTGGTGCGGATGCAGTAGGATTGTGCATGAAGAGCGGTTCGATAGTTGCGCTGGCTCTAGGCACGCTGCTTGCGCTCCTCGTGCTGGCGGCAGTGTTATTCGCGGTTGCTGCGAGCCGCGGCAGTTAGTTTCCCATTCGTAGGCCTGTTCTTGCGGGCGAAGCCTAGCGGGGGCCTCGTGGTCG
>JBIOYF010000142.1:0-9360 GCA_044870035.1 Dehalococcoidia bacterium | reverse complement strand
CGGCGTTGGCGGGCTGACGCAGACGCCGGCGCGGCAGCTGAGTGACTGGATCTGCGTAAGCACCGACGGCAGGTCGCCAGCGCAGGCTTCCACGTGCACGTTCAGGATGTGCGCGCCCGCCCTGGCGAACTCCTCGAGCTGGCGCTCCGGGTGTTCGATCATCAGGTGCACGTCCAGCGGCAGCCGCGTGATCTTGCGGATCGCCGCGACCACCAGCGCGCCGAAGGTGATCGGCGGCACAAAGTGGCCGTCCATCACGTCGAGGTGGAGGTAGTCCGCCCCCGCCCGTTCGACGGCGTGCACCTCGTCCGCCAGCCGCGCGAAGTCGGCGGTCAGGATAGAGGGGGCGATCTTGATGCTTGGCATTTCTTCCCCGTGGGACAGGCTCTAGCCTGCCGTGTGGCGGGCTGAAGCCCGACCCGCGGGTGCTGCCAACCGTCGCTTCCACTGCCTAATGGCCGTCGAAACGCGCCGCGGCGCCGTGCCTCCCGGCACGTCGCGCGCGCGCAGCGACGACGCGAGGCTGAGCTGCGTCACGTCCGCGCCGAACAGCGGCGAGAAGCGCCGGTACTCATCGATTGTGAGCTGCGCGAACGACTTGCCCCGTTCCTCCGCGTACTGCACGAGCTTCCCGACGGCGTCGTGCGCGTCGCGGAAGGGCAGGCCTTTGCGCACCAGGTAGTCCGCGACATCCGTTGCAAGGGCGTAGTCGGCCGACGCGGCGCGCCGCATGCGCGTCGCGTCGAACTGGAGCGCCGGCGTCATCGCCGCGAAGACCTGGAGCGTTTCGAGCAGCGTGTCCTCGGCATCGAAGAAGGCGCGCTTGTCTTCCTGCAGGTCGCGGTTGTAGGAGAGCGGCAGCGCCTTCAGCGTCGTCAGCAGCGCGATCAGATCGCCATACACCCGGCCGGTGCGGCCGCGCGCCAGCTCCGCGACGTCCGGGTTGCGCTTCTGCGGCATGATGCTGGAGCCGGTCGCGAAGGAGTCCGGCAATCGTAGGAAAGCGAACTCCGCGCTCGACCAGAGGACGATCTCCTCGGCCAGCCGGGAGAGGTGCGCCATGCAGAGCGCGGCTGCGGCGACGAAGTCGACAGCGAAGTCGCGGTCGGACACCGCATCGAGACTGTTGTCGCTGATCTTCGAGAACCCCAGCTCCTTCGCGACCGACTCGCGGTCGAGGTCGTACGGCACGCCTGCGAGGGCGCCGCTGCCCAGCGGCAGCACGTCGGCGCGGTGGCGCGCGTCACCGAAGCGATCGGCGTCGCGCTCGAGCATTTCGACGTACGCGATCAGGTGATGCGCGAGGAGTACGGGCTGCGCGCGTTGGAGGTGCGTGTAGCCCGGCATGACGGCGCGACGATGTTCGTCGGCCAAGTCGACCAGCGCGCGCTGCAGCTCACGGACCGCGCTGACCGCGCGGTCGCAGGCGGCCTTCGCGTAGAGCCGGAGGTCCGTCGCGACCTGATCGTTGCGCGAACGCCCCGTGTGCAGCCGGCCGGCCGCGTCGCCGATCGTCTCGCGCAGGCGCGCCTCAATGTTGGTGTGGACGTCCTCCAGCGCCTCGCGCCAAGGGAACTTGTCGTGCTCGATCTCACGACGGATGTCCTCGAGGCCCTGGATGATCTCGGTCGCGTCAGCGCGCGGGATGATGCGCTGCCTGCCCAGCATGCGCGCGTGGGCGATCGACGCGGCGATGTCCTCACGCCAGAGGCGCCGGTCTACGGCGAGCGAGGCTGTGTACGACTCAGCGAGGGGGTGAGTCGTCTCTTTGAAGCGGCTGCCCCAGGTCTTCGAGGGACGCCGCTGCCGCGGGCGGCGGGGCTTGCGCGGTTCCCGCATTGGCGGGCCTACAGCCCGCCGAGCTCGGGCAGGTCGAGCAGCTCTCGCAGCTGGGTGATGATGTAGTCCGGGTTGATGCCGTCCGGCTCTTCGTACTTCTTGCGCGCCTTGCGCCAGACCGCCGTCATGCCGAGAGCCTGCGCGCCGCGGACGTCCGCGACGAGCGAATCACCGACGTGTAGAGCCTCTTCTCCGGTGACGCCAAGCTCGTCGAGCGCGTGCCTGAAGAGCCGCTCGTGTGGCTTCATGTAGCCGACTTCGCACGACACGGCAAGCGATTCGAAATAGGGGGTCAGGCCGAGCTGCTCGACCTCCTCAACAAACGCGGGCCCGCCGAAGGCGCGGTTCGTCACGCAGCCGAGTCGGTAGCCGCGGGCGCGCAACGTGTCGAGCGTCTCCAGCGTGTCGTCGTAGAGACGCCGGCCGAAGAAATCGCCGCCCAGGTTCCAGGCGTGCCAAAGCTCTTCGGCGCGGTCGTCGCCTATGTCTAGCCCCTTGTCGCGCGCGACCTGCCGGGCGATGGCGACATAGTCCGGGCTGACCTGGTCGGTCTCGTAGGCGCGCTTCTCTACACCCGCCATCGTCAGCCGAATGTCGCGGCCGATCATTCGGTGCCGGTCCTCGACCTCCATACCCCAGGAGCGGAGCAGCCCCAGGATGCGGCTCACCGTCTCGTGGCGGATCTGCTCCACGGGCGGCGGCTCCGGGATGTGCCAGAGTGTATTGCCCAGGTCGAAGAGGACGGCGCGAACGGGCATGGCTCCCGAATCGTAGCGAAAGCGCGAAGGACCTCGCTAGTAGCGGTCTGCGTTGGCGTCCTCATGGGGCGTTAGGCTCTCCGTCGTCGCGACCGGCCCCGGGCCATCCGATAGCAGTCCAAGAGTGAAGATCTCCCATAGGTCGTGGACCATGTAGTCGACGTCCGGGTCGGGGCTTACCTCGTGGCGGCCGTTCAGCTTCCAGACCGTCGTCATGCCCAGTGCTTTGGCGCCGCGCATGTCGGCCTCGAGATCGTCTCCGACGAAGATGACGTCGGCTGCATCGACGCAGATGGTGTCAAGCGCGCGCCGGAACGGCTCCGGCCGTGGCTTCGGACGCATCATGTCGGAGGAGGAGACAAGGGTGTCCACCAGATCGCTCGTGATGCCAAGAGGCGCCAGCATCCGCCAGACGAGGTCCGAAGTGGAGGCGCCGTTGCAAACGATTGCCGCCGACAGCGACAGGGCCCGCACATGTCGCAGCGTGTCGAGAGTGTCCGGGTATGGCTGCAGCCCCCACAGTGCAAAGTCCACCGCGCAGCCGCGCCAGAACGCCTGCGCCTGCTCTGCCGCCACGTCCATGCCGTGCGCCGCCAGCGCGCCGCGCGCAATGAACGCCCCATCGACCTCGTAACCCTTCGCGCGTCGGCCCGGCTGTGCTGCGTCGATCGCGCGGAAGAGCTCGGGCAGCAGCGCCGCAACGTCGAGGCGCTCGGTGGCGTTCCAGGACCGCAGCAGTGGCGCAAGCTGGTCGGCCATCGCAGCGTAGAGCAGGTCGTAGTTGGGCTCGTGCGCCCGGAAGATGAGCGTGTCGCCCAGGTCGAAGAAGACGGCGCGCGGCTTCATCTCCCTCGATCCTAACGGACGGCGTGCGGACGTGAAACGTCTTGTTGGCCGCGCGGGAGCGGTGCTAGAATGCATGGCGGTGAACGGGGAGTCAGGCGGTATGGATAACGACTTCTTTCTCGATTATGACGAGATCATCCGGACGATCCGTTCGGCAGACGTCGTCACCCTGCGCTTCGTGATCATCAACCAGCGCCTCCTGATCGATAACCGTTCGTCTGAAGTTGACCCGCCGCTGGTCAAGGTCGTGCCGCGTGCGACCAGCGTCGAGGAGCGCTTTCGCAGCCTGAAACAGCTCCGCCCGCGCTTCCGCCTGCCGGAGAAGATCAGCGCTATCTGGTGGCCGAAATCGATCAAGAGTCTCGTCGATCACGGAGTGTGGGACGCGATCGTGCAGCGCATTATCGATGGCGGGTTCGCGAAGACCGGCGAGGAGTGCGACGCGGTGCTTAACGAGCTGCGCGACCTGGAACGGCAGGAAGTCCTCAACGCGATCGGCGGCGAAGGCTACCAGGCCCTCTGGCAGAAATAACGGCGCGCAACGTGCGTCGATCCTGAGCAGATGCAACGCCAGCGCTTCATGCATTTGGTCCGCCAGGCCCTGGAGGACCTGCCTTCGCCCTACCGTGACTGGCTGGAAAACGTGGACGTCGTCGTCGAACGGCGGCCCAGCCGGCGCGAGCTTCGGGAGGCCAACCTCCAGCCGGGTGAGGCGCTTTTCGGCCTCTATCAGGGCATTCCCCTAACGGAGCGGGAGGCCTACGGGATGGTCCTCCCGGACAAGATCAGCATCTACCAGGGGCCCCTGGAACAGGAGTTCCAGGACGAGGCCGAGCTGGTGGAGGAGATACGGAGCACCGTGCTCCACGAGCTGGCCCACCATTTCGGCATGTCAGATGAACACCTGGAGGAGCTAGGGCTGCACTAGCCAGCTTTCCCCAGCCTGACCGATACTCTCAGTAGAGGATCTGCGCCCGTGGTTTGCGGGCAGCTCGTAAGAATGAGGAACACTTATGGCGCGGAACTTGCTGGATCGCGTGCCGCTGCTTGCTATTCGTCTGCTTCGGGCCCTACAGAACGAAACGGGGCAAGCGCTGGCCGAATACGGCGTCATACTTACGGTAGTCGCAGTGGGAGTTGTCGTGCCGACGCTGCTCTTGTTTCGGGCCGAGATCGCAGCAACGTTTTCTGCAGCGACAGGCTGTTTCGACGGAAGTTGTTAGCTAGGCCCGAGCCAGCACCTGACCGGCGGCGACGGCCGCAGGCTTCCCCTCGTCCACCACGACCTGTCCGTTGACAATCACGTAGGGCATGCCGCGCGGGTACTGGCGCGGCTCTTCGTATGTCGCCAAGTCGGCAACCGCCGCCGGATCGAGGACGACCAGGTCGGCCCATGCGCCAACTCTGATCTCGCCGCGATCGCCGAGGCGGAACTTCTTCGCCGGTAGCGATGTCATGCGCCGGACCCCCTCCTCGAACGACATCAGTCCTTCGTCACGGACGTAACGCCCCAGCACACGCGGGAACGTGCCGTACAGGCGCGGGTGCGGCTTCCCGGACGTGGGCAGTCCATCCGATCCGATCATGCAAACGTTGTGCTGCAGGACACGTCGAACATCACCTTCGTCCATGATGAACATGATCGCGGATGGTGTGTTCTCCTCCTCGCGCAGCAGCCGGCTCGTTGCCTCTTCGACCGGCAGGTCCATCATCGAGGCGATCTCGTCCAGCCGCTTGCCTTCGTACTGATGTTGGTGCTTGACCGACGCGACCATGACGTCGTGCGGGTCCATCTCGCGCACCAGGCGGCCGCGCGGCGCAATGGCGGCGAGCGCTGTGCTCGCTGCCGTGTAGGGGTAAGCGTCGGTGGTCACGTCCAGGCCGCGGCTGCGCGCGGAGTCGATCACGGGGACCGACTCGGCGGTCTTGCCCCAGTTGTGGCGGCCGCTGGCCTTGTGATGCGAGATCTGGACCGGTACGCCCGCGGTTTCGCCGATCCGGACCGCTTCCTCGATGGCGTCCAGCAAGTGTGCCGCTTCGTCGCGCATGTGCGTCGCGTAGATCCCGCCGTACTGCGCGACGACCCTGGCCAGCTCGATCAGCTCGTCGGTCTGCGCGAACGCACCCGGCGCGTAGATTAGCCCGGTAGACATGCCGACGGCGCCGGCCGCCATGCCTTCGGCGAGGAAGGCCTTCATCCGTCCGAGCTCGGCGCCGGTCGGGGAGCGGTTCTCCGGTCCCATCGCCGCGACCCGTAGGGCGCCGTGCGGCACGAGGAACGCCGCGTTCACCGAAGGCTTCGCGGCGCGCACTGTTTCGTAGAACTCGGGTAGCGAGGTCCAGGCCCACTCCGCGACGGGCCCGAGGATCCCCTCGACGCCGCGCCGGTAGAACATCCGCAACGTTTCGTTCGCCGGAGCAGCGCCTGCTCCGCAGTTGCCGCAGATCACCGTTGTGACACCCTGCGCCGCCTTGAAGTCCATGCCGGGCATATTGATCAGCGCGATGTCGTCGTGCGAGTGGACGTCCACGAAGCCGGGCGTGACGGTTAGGCCGGCTGCGTCGATGACGCGGGCCGCCTCGCCGTCGATCCTGCCCACAGCGGCGATCTTGCCGTCCGAGACTGCGAGGTCGCCCTCAAACGCCGGAGCGCCTGTGCCGTCCACGACACGTCCGCCTCGGATGATCAGATCGAATCGGTCCGCGGCCATGGCGACGCAAGCCTAGCGCAGCCGGTGAACGCGAGACAAGCTGGCTCTCCGATGGGCCAGTGACCCAGCGCGTCGGCGCGGCTACAATGCCGGCAGGGGTCCCAGCGCAGTATTGGAGGTCTTGTGCCCCGTCGAACAATCGCTCTACTGGCTCTCCTGGTGCTGGGCGTCTTCGTCCTCGTCTCGTGTAGGAGCGACAGCGGGCCGCCGGAAGACGGCGCAACGCCGGGCAAGGTCGTCAACGTCACGCTCTGGCACTCCATGCGCAGCCCGTACGACGGGGTGCTCCAGACACGCTTCGTCGACGCGTTCAACAAGTCGCAGACGCAATACCACGTCGAGGCGACCTACCAGGGCTCGTATACAGAGTCGCTCAACAAGCTGATCGCCTCGCTCGGCTCCGGTCAGGTGCCAACGCTCATTCAGCTCGACGACGTCTCGACGCAGATCATGATCGACAGCGACGAGATCACGCCGGTGCAGGACTTCGTCGATGAGGACAACTACGACCTTTCGGACTTCGACCCGAAGGCCCTGGCGTATTATCGCCTGGACGGCAAGCTCTATTCGATGCCGTTCAACCTGGCCGGGCCCATCTTGTACTACGACAAGCCGGACTTCACCGACGCCGGGCTGGACCCGGACAAGCCGCCGGTCACGCTGGACGAGGTGCGCGCGGCTGCCGAAAAGCTGGTGAAGCGCGACGCCAGCGGAAAGGTCACCCGTCACGGCATCGCGCTGCAGATCAGCCCCTGGTTCTTCGAGCAGATGCTCGCCAAGCAGGGCGCGTTCTACGTGAACAACCAGAACGGTCGAGATGGCCGGGCCACGGAGGCCGTGTTCGATGGCCCGGAGGGGCAGGCCATCATCAAGTGGTACCGCGACATGGTGAAAGACGGGCTGGCCTACTACGCGGGCACGGCTGATGAGGACGCGTTGCTCTCCGTGGCGCAGGACCGCGCCTCGATGTCCATCGGTTCGACAGCCGTGCTGGGCGCGGCAGTCGCCCTGATCGCCGTCGCCGGCGAGGATCCGGCACGCCTGGGCACCGGCCCGATACCGGCTCCACTGCCTCCGGCGGGCAAGCAGGGTGGCGCGCTGCTGGGCGGCGCATCGCTCTGGATATTGGGTCGCAGCTCGAACGCGGAGCAGCGCGGCGCGTGGGAGTTCATCAAGTTCGCCTCGCAGGCGGAGCAGCAGGCCCTGTGGTACAGCGACACGGGGTACTTCCCGACGCGTCTCTCCGCGTATGACCTACAGGCTTCCAAGCAGCGCCAGGAGCAGTTCCCGCAATTCAAGACCGCCGTCGATCAGGTGCGCAGCTCGCCCGATGTGCCCGCCACGCGAGGGGCGCTGATCGGTCCGTTCAACCAGGTTCGTGGACGGATCAGGGACGCGTTCGAGAGTTCGGTCGGGGGCAATGCCGACCCGGTCCGGGCCCTGCAGTCCGCTGCCGACGCCGCCGCAGACGACATGAAGAAGTACAACAAGACCGCGCCGTAGCGATTCGGTCCGCGGTAGCCCCTTTCTTGCCCGGCCCAGAAGGCCGCCGATATAATCGGTCGCGCTTCCCGCTACAATGAGCACAGTTGTTCCTTGAGAAAGGGGTAGACCCATGGAAGAGGTGGTGTTGGTCAGCGGCTGCCGGACGCCGATCGGCAGGCTGGGCGGCGGATTCGAGAATACGTCAGCGTCCGATCTCGCCGCCGTCGTCATCCGCGAGGCGGTGAAGCGCGCCGGCGTCGCGCCGGAGCAGGTCGACCAGGTGATCTTCGGCTGCGTCGGCCAGGTGATGGAAGACGGGTATATCTCACGCCACGCCGCTGTGAAGGCCGGACTGCCCATCGAGGTGCCGGCCTACACGGTGAACCGCATCTGCGGCAGCGGCCTGGAGGCGATCAACACGGCCGCGCGCTGGATCGAATGCGGCGACGCGTCCGTCATCGTCGCAGGTGGCGCCGAGAATATGACGATGATGCCGTACTACGTCCGCAACGGACGCTACGGCTATCGACTGGGCCACGGACAGCTCGAGGACGGCATCCAGCACCTGCTGGGCGATCCCTTTAGCAAGGCCCACATGGGCATCACGGCCGAGAACCTGGCCGAGAAGTACGAGATCAGCCGCGAGGCACAGGACGAGATTGCGGCGCGCAGCCAGCAGCGCGCGGGTGCTGCGATGGCCGCAGGTAAGTTCAAGGACGAGATCGTGCCGGTGGAGGTGAAGGCCGGCCGCGAGACGAAGGTGATCGACACCGACGAGCACCCGCGCCCCGATACGACGGCGGAAGCGCTTGGCAAGCTGCGTCCGGCGTTCAAGGAAGGTGGCATGGTTACCGCCGGCAACGCGAGCGGCATCAACGACGGTGCGGCGGCAGTCGTCGTCATGAGCAGGTCGAAGGCGGACGAGTTGGGCATCAAGCCGCGCCTGCGCCTGGTTGCGCGTGCCGAAGCGGGCGTGGAGCCTTCGATCATGGGCAGCGGCCCGATCCCCGCTGTACAGAACGTGATGATGAAGGCCGGGCTGGCCGTCGACCAGATGGACGTCATCGAGCTGAACGAGGCGTTCGCCTCGGTCGCCGCGGCCTGCAGCACGGTGCTCGGCCTCGATCCGGAAAAGACGAACCCGAACGGCGGCGCAATCGCGCTCGGGCACCCGGTCGGCGCGACGGGCGCCATCCTGACCGTAAAGATGATGTACGAGCTGGAGCGGCAGCAGGGCCGCTACGGCCTGGTTAGCCTCTGCATCGGTGGCGGGCAGGGCATCGCAACGATCTTCGAACGCGTGAACTAGCGCGACAACGAACGAATGTAAGAGAGGCCGGGCGACATGCCCGGCCTCTCTTGTCGTATCGAATGCTAGCGCTAGAAGCGCGCCAGCCAACCAGCGAGGCCGGAGCTGCCCGCCGGCGGCAGCTGCTGGATGAGGCCGGCCTCGAACTGGAGGATCAGCGCCGCATCGACCGCGTTGACGCGGCCGTTCTCGTTCACATCGCCGCTGGGCAGGTTCGGCAAGCTCGAGGTCAGGTCTGCGTCGAACTGCAGGATGAGCAGCGAGTCGACGCTGTTGACAAGTCCATCGTCGTTCACGTCGCCGAGCGCCTTCTCCGGCGTGAACGTCGGCGTCGGGGTTCGGGTGCGCGTCGGTGTTGGCGTGATCGTGCGCGTCGGTGTGATCGACGGCGTGTTCGTGATAGTAGGCGTCG
>JBIOYF010000141.1:0-2664 GCA_044870035.1 Dehalococcoidia bacterium | reverse complement strand
GACTATCTGCTGCCCACGATCCACGAGGTGCCGATGACGGAGAAGGCAGCACTCGTCACGCCTTCGCCGTTCACGCCGCTGGGCGCGAAAGGCGCCGGCGAAGGCGCGATCAACACGACGCCCGCTGCCATCATGTGCGCGATCAATGACGCGCTCGCGCCGCTCGGGGTCAGTGCGAGAGAAGTGCCGGCGACGCCGCAGCGCTTATGGACGCTGGTCCAGCAAGCAAAGCAGCCGCCAGCGCCGTAGCCACAACACGGCCCATGGACACGAACGAACTGTTCGGACTGGCCGGCGCCGCCGCGATCGTGACGGGCGGCGGCTCAGGCATCGGGAAGGCGTGCGCGCTGCTGCTCGCGCGGCTCGGCGCGGCGGTCTGCATCGTCGAGCGCGACGCGGACGCGGCGGCGGCCGCTGTGGCGGAGATCGAGCAGCTCAGCGGCGTGGCGATGACTGTCGTCGCGGACGCGCGCGATGCTGATGTCGCGAAGTCAGTCGCGCGCGCGACGCAGGAGCGCTTCGGGCGCATCGATGTGCTGGTGAACAACGTCGGCGGCATGTTCTTCTCCGCGGCGAAGGACCTGACACCGGGCGGCTGGTCGGCGGTGCTGCGGCTCAACCTTGACCCGACATTCTTCTTCTCGCAGGCCGTCGCGCCGGTGATGCAGGCCGCAGGCAAGGGCGCGATCGTGAACATCGCGTCGGTGACGGGCATCCTTGGCATCCCGCAGGGCGCGCCGTACGGCGCTGCGAAGGCGGGCATCATCAACCTCACCCGCACGCTCGCGGTCGAATGGGCACCCGCGATCCGCGTGAACGCCGTCGCGCCGGATCTGATCATCACCGAAGGCATCCGGCGTCTCATGTCGAAGGCCGACTTCGCGGGGCTGGGCAAGCAGATCCCGGCCGGCCGCTTCGGCCAGCCGGACGACGTCGCGCACGCCGTCGCGTTCCTCGCTTCCGACATGGCGTCGTTCATCACCGGGCAAACGCTGGTCATCGACGGCGGCAGCGGCAAGCTCACGCAGCTTCCGCTAGACGCGATTGACCTGGACCAGTTAAAGAAACGCTAGCCGCGCGGCAGGCCCAGCCCGCGCGTGGCAATGATCGTGCGCTGTATCTCCGACGTGCCGGCGATCAGCGTCGCCGTCGTCGATGAGATCGCCGCCGATTCGATGCGCCCGCCCAGCGGCGCGCGCCCCTCTCGATGCGTGAGGTTGCCGTAGAGGCTGTTCAGCCGCTGGGCCGTCGCGCCCAGACGCTGATACGCCTCGCTGACAAAGAGCTTGGTCTCCGACGCCTCGCGGTCGGGCTGGAGACCTTGCGCCTGCATGCTGACGACGAGCAGCGTGAGCGTCCGCGCGACCTGCCAGTCGATCTCGTGCTGGGCGAGCAGCGAGCGCGCGGAAGCGTTGCGGCGGCCGCAGCGGAGCGTCGCCTCGAGATCGTCCAGCATGCGGCGGAACTGGCCGATGAAGAGCGCGTCGCCGCGTTCGTACTGCAGCAGCGTAGTGGCGTAGCGCCAGCCGGCGTTCTCCTCGCCGATCAAGTTCTCGACCGGCACCTCCACATCGACGAAGAAGACTTCGTTCAGCGCGTGCTCGTCGATCGCGTCGCGGATCGGGCGGATGTCGATGCCGGGCGAGCTGGTCGGGAGCAAGAAGAGCGAGAGCCCGCGTCCACGCGAGCCCTCGTCGCCGGTGCGGGCAAGCAGGATCATCCATTCGGCGACGTGGGCCATGCTCGTCCAGATCTTGTGGCCGTTCACCACGTAGCGGTCGCCCTTACGATCCGCGCGCGTGCGGAGCGACGTGAGGTCGGAGCCGGCGCGGGGCTCGCTGAAGCCCTGGCACCAGATGACAGCGTCGTTCGCGATGGCGGGCAGGTGGCGCCGCTTCTGCTCGTCGCTGCCGTAGAGGATGATCACCGGCCCGACGAGATCGACGGAGATCGTCGTCAGGCGCGGTGCCAGGCCGTAGCCGAGCTCTTCGTAGAGCGCGAACTGCTCGTAGGGCGTTAGGCCGCGGCCGCCGTACTCCTCCGGCCAGGCGGGCGCGAGCAGGCGCTTCTCGGCGAGACGTTTGTCCAGCGCGCGCGCCAGCTCGAAGTGCTCCGGGATGACGTCCATCGGCAGGAAGCCGCTGCCCTGCCAGTCCGGAAGTAGCGCCTCGGCGAGCACGTCGCGGATCTCGCGCCGGATCGATTCCATCTCGGGCGTCGGTGCGAAGTCCATGCTAGTCGCGGCGCAGGATCAGTGCGCTCGTCGGCACGACGGCCGCCGCCGCGACGAGCGCGACCGATGCGCGTTCGACTTGACAGGTCGAGTCGCCGCGCAGCTGGCGGACGGCCTCCAGGATGTGGTTGAAGCCGTGCACATACGCCTCCGACAAGCTGCCGCCGTGCGTGTTCACCGGCAGCTCGCCGTCCGGCCAGTCGATACGGCCGTCTTCGACGAACGGGCCGGCCTCGCCGCGCTTGCAGAAGCCGTACGACTCGAGCTGCCAGAGCACCATCGGGCTGAAGACGTCGTAGAACTCGGCGACGTCGACATCGTCCGGCCCTAGCCCGGCCATCGCGTAGACGTCGCGCGCCGCGTAGAGCGGCGGCAGATCGAAAGGATCGTCCTTGTAGATCAGCCCGCTCATCATGTAGTGACGCGGTCCC
>JBIOYF010000140.1:0-3191 GCA_044870035.1 Dehalococcoidia bacterium | reverse complement strand
TACGACATCGCCGCAGCGCTCGTGATCGAGGTCGGCAAGAACCGCCTCGAGGCGCTCGGTGAGTCCCAGGAATGCGTCGACTTCTTCCGCGTTTACGCGGACGACTTCGAGTCGCACAAGGGCTACGAATTCGACCTGCCGAACGACCCGTCGAATGTCTTCGTCTCGCGCAACAAGAGCGTGATGCGCCCCTACGGCGTCTGGGCCGTGATCGCGCCCTTCAACTTCCCGATCGCGCTCGCAGCCGGCCCGGTCGCGGCGGCGCTCGTCACCGGCAACACCGTCGTGCTCAAGTGCGCGACCGATACGCCCTGGGCCGGCAGGCTGCTTGCGGACTGCATCCGCGACGCGGGCCTGCCGGCCGGCGTCTTCAACTACGTCAATGGTCCCGGCGCCGAGATCGGCGAGCAGCTCGTGCGGGATGCGCGCGTTGCCGGCATCACGTTCACGGGCTCGGTCGCGGTCGGCCGCGCGATCATGGGCGAGATCGCGAAGGGCGCGTACCCGCGGCCCTACATCGCCGAGATGGGCGGCAAGAACCCGACGATCGTCACGGAGAACGCCGACCTCGATCGCGCCGCCGCCGGCATCGCGCGCTCGGCCTACGGCATGGGCGGCCAGAAGTGCTCGGCGCTCTCACGGCTCTACGTGCACGAGAAGGTCGCGGAGGCGCTCCTCGGCAAGATAGAGAAGGAGATCGACAAGATCAGGATCGGCGACCCCGCCGAGCGCGCGACGGGACTCGGGCCGGTCGTGAATAAGCGTGCGCACGAGTCGTACGCGCGCTACGTCGCGGACCTCAAGGGCCGCGGCGCGAAATTCCGCCGCGGCGGCAAGCAGCCGTCGGACGGCATGTTCGGTCGCGGCTATTACGTGGAGCCAGTGCTCGCGGAGGCGGCGCTGTCGGATCCCCTCTGGAAGCAGGAGATGTTCCTGCCAATCCTGATGGTGCACCGCTACCGCGACCGCGACGAGGCGATGCGCCTCGCGAATGACACGGACATGGGACTCACCGCGGGCTTCTACGGCTCGCCCGACGAGATCCCCTGGTTCCAGGACGGCATACAGGCGGGCGTGATCTATGCGAACCGCGGAGCGGGCGCGACGACGGGCGCCTGGCCGGGTTACCAGCCTTTCGGCGGGTGGAAGGGCTCGGGTTCCTCGGGCAAGGCGATCGCCTCCGCGTATTACTTGCCGCTGTATCTGCGCGAACAGTCGCGGACCGTGGTGGACTGAATGGCGGAGTTCCTGCCGCTTTCGGAGGCGATCGCGAAGCACGTCGCCGACGGCGCCTGCCTCGCGCTCGAGGGCTTCACACATCTCATCCCGTTCGCGGCCGGCCACGAGCTCATCCGGCAGGGCCGGAAGGAGCTGCACCTCGTCCGGATGACGCCGGACCTCATCTATGACCAGCTGATCGGCGTCGGCGCCGCACGTCGACTGACTTTTTCGTGGGGCGGCAACCCGGGCGTCGGCTCGCTGCACCGCCTGCGCGATGCGGTCGAGAACGGCTGGCCGCGGCCGCTCGAGATCGACGAGCACAGCCACGCGGCGATGGCGGTCGCCTACCGCGCAGGCGCGGCGCGCCTGCCGTTCGGGATGCTGCGCGGCTACATCGGCACCGACCTGCCGACGAAGAACGCCGCCATCCGGCACGTCACCTGTCCGTACACCGGCGAGGAGATCGCGACGGTTCCGGCGATCAATCCCGACGTTACGATCCTGCACGCACAGCGTGCCGACCGGCGCGGCAACGTCGCGATCGACGGCATCGTCGGCGCCACGCGCGAGGCGGGCCTCGCCGCGAGGAAGCTCTTCGTCACGGTGGAGAAGGTCGTCGACGAGCTGCCGCCGGCGATGAACAACGTCGTGCTGCCGCACTTCACGGTGACGGCGATCTCGGTGTGCCCGGGCGGCGCCTGGCCGTCCTACGCCCAGGGCGACTACTCGCGGGACAACGACTTCTACCTGCGCTGGGACGCGATCTCTCGCGATCGCGCGCAATTCACGGCCTGGATCGACCGCCACGTCCGCGGAACCCGCGATCATCGCGGTTTCCTTGCGAGCCTGCGAGACGCCGCGTGAAACGGCCCGCACCCAAGCGGCGCTCTGTTTCCAGAAGAAGCGAAGGAAGCCTTCGCATCGCCCTCGATGCGAAGGTCACCTTCGCATTGCGCCAGCTGCGAAGGGCCGCTTCCCATTTTCCCGAACCGACACCCTGCCTGCGGCAACCCTTCGCGAGGGCAACGTGAGCGGTTATACGCGCGACGAGATGATGACGGTGGCGGCTGCGCGGCTGCTGCGCGACGGGCAGGTGTGCTTCGTCGGCATCGGGCTGCCGAGCGCTGCCTGCAATCTCGCGCGCCTGACGCACGCGCCGAACCTCGTCCTCATCTACGAGTCCGGCACCATCGGCACGCGGCCGACCGTGCTGCCGCTCTCGATCGGCGACGGCGAGCTGGCCGAGACCGCGACCTGCGTGATCCCGCTGCCGGACATCTTCAGCGACTACCTCCAGGCTGGGCGCATCGACATCGGCTTTCTCGGCGCGGCGCAGATTGACCGCTTCGGGAACCTCAACAGCACGGTGATCGGCAGCTACGAGAAGCCAAAGACGCGCCTGCCCGGGGCAGGCGGCGCGACCGAGATTGCCGCGCACGCCCGCGAGGTCCTCATCGTCATGAAGGCGACGCCGCGCAGCTTCGTGAAGCAGCTCGACTTCCAGACGAGCGGCGGGCACTTCGCCGGCCGCGCGAAAACCGGGGCGCGGGGACGCGGCCCGTCGGTGATCGTCACCGACGTCGGCATCCTGAAACCGCAGGGAGAATCCGGAGAATTCGCGCTTGCCGCGGTCTATCCCGGAATCCCGGCCGAGGAAGCGTGCGCCGCCATCGGCTGGCCACTCGCCGTGCTGCCCGAACTCGAACCCTGCGCGGCGCCCACGGGCCCAGAGCTGAGCGCCCTCCGCTCACTCGAATCCCGCACCGCCGCCGCGCACCGTGAACCTGTGAGGCTGCCGCTATGAACGCATCCGTCCGCCCGCACATCAAGACCGAGCTGCCGGGCCCGAAGTCCCGCGCCATGATCGAGCGCGACACGAAGGTCGCCTCGCCCTCCTACCCGCGCGACTACCCCTTCGTGATCTCGCACGGCAAGGGCACGGAGGCCTGGGACGTCGACGGCAACCGCTT
>JBIOYF010000139.1:0-7724 GCA_044870035.1 Dehalococcoidia bacterium | reverse complement strand
CGTCGCCTACGTCGAGTACGTAGCCGCCGAGCCGAGGCGCTGCGGCCACGGCAGCGCCGCCATGCGGTCGATAGCGGCCGAGATCGAGCGGCGCGGCTTCGCGCTCGCGGCGCTCTCGACCGGCTCGTACTCCTTCTACGAGCGTCTCGGCTGGCGCGCGTGGCGCGGCCCGACCGCCTATCGCGACCGCGACGGCGGCATCGTCCCCACGCCGGACGAACACCCCATGGTCCTCGATCTCGGCGCCAGCGTCGATCTAGATCTGCCCATCGAGTGTGATTGGCGCCCCAACAGCGACGTATGGTAGGCCCGTCTCACCCACGCGCCTGATATGCGCCCGTTCGGAAATACCCTTCGCTTCGCTCAGGGTGACACGTCTCGTCGCACGCGCGCGCCTGGTTGCGCCCGCTCGGAAATACCCTTCGCTTCGCTCAGGGTGACACGTCTCGTCGCACTCACGCGCCTGGTTGCGCCCGCTCGGAAATACCCTTCGCTTCGGTCAGAGTGACACGTCTCGGAGCACACGCGCGTCGCCCACGCGGCGCGTCACGCGCGCGGCGTCCAGATGCTCCAGCAGCGCCTGCGCGTACTTGCGCGTCGTGGCGAACATGTCGCGCACCTGCGCCAGCGTGACCGTCCCCTCTCGCCGCAGATGCTCCGTCACGCGCTCCACCATTTCTCGATACGCCTCGCCGGCGAAGACGACGCCGTCGCCCACCGGCACGACGAGCCCGGCGTCTGACAGGTACGCCAGCAGATCGTGATCGATCGGCGCGCTGGCCGGCGGCGCGTACGGTCGGGCGCGCAGCGCCGCGACGAACTCGTCCGCCTCGCGCTGCTGGCGCGCGTTCAACGACGGCGACCGGTCCGGCAGCGTTACGGTCGCGCCGTTCTCGACAAGCAGCCCCGCCTCGCACCAGCGCGACAGCGCCGCCGCGAACGCGCCTTCGTCCAAGCGCAGACGTTTGCGCAGCTCGTCGCGCGCCATACCGCGTCGCAGCGAGTGCTCCTGTAGGTGCGCCTCGAGCTCCGCTCGCGCGCGCGCCGTGAGCTCCGCGAACGCTTCGTCCGTCATCACGCTGCCACCGAGCTCCAGCGCGCGTCCCTCGCGCAGCGCCTCCAGCGTCTCGAGCGTCGGCGCGTGGAAGCGACGGTGCCGCTTCGCGTGCGCGTCGACGATCTCGCCGCCGCCGACCGTGTCGTTCGGCGTGCGTAGCACAAAGCGGTCGCCCTTCATGATCGCGATCGCTTCGCTGAGGCGCAGCTGCGCCCACGCCTCGTCGCCGGGCGCCAGCTCCGGCCTATCGAGCAGCAGCAGCCGCGCCGCCACTTCGGCCGACCCAACATGCAGCGTCAGCTCGGCGTCGTGCCGCAGCGGCTTGCGCAGTCCGCCTAAGGCGGACAAGCGCACGTCGATCACCGTCGCCGGCCTGAGCGCGCCCGGCAGCGCGAGCACCTGCCCGCGTCTCACGTCGCCTTTAGCCACGCCGGCCAGGTTCACGGCAGTACGACGTCCCGGCAGCGCGCGCGGCACCTGCTGCTTGTGGTGCTGCAGCCCCCGGATGCGAGCGCGTAGGCCGCCGGGCGCGATCTCGATCTCCTGTCCCACCTCCAGCGCGCCGTCGATCAGCGTACCCGTAACGACGGTGCCCAGCCCCGCGATCGTGAACGAGCGGTCGACCGGTAGCCGGGGGCGCCCGATGTCGCGACGCGTCGCGGTCGACTCGAGCCGCTCGTCCAGCACGCGACGCAGCTCGTCCAGTCCCGCGCCCGTCAGCGCCGAGCACGCCACGAGCGGCGATCCGGCCAGCGTCGTGCCGTCGAGCAGCTCTAACGCTTCCGTCGAGACGATTTCCAGCAGATCGCTATCGACCAGATCGCGCTTCGTGATCGCGACGACGCCGCTCGTCACGCCGAGCAGATCGACGATCGCCAGGTGCTCGCGCGTTTGCGGCATCACGCCTTCGTCGGCGGCGATCACGAGCAGCGCCAGGTCGATGCCGCCGGCGCCTGCGAGCATGTTCTTGATGAAGCGCTCGTGCCCCGGCACGTCGACGATACTCACCTCTTTGCCTGAGGGCAGCGTCAGCCAGGCGAACCCCAGGTCGATCGTCATGCCGCGCTGCTTCTCTTCGGCGAGGCGGTCCGGGTCGATGCCGGTCAGCGCCTGCACCAGCAGCGACTTGCCATGATCGACGTGCCCCGCAGTACCTATGACGTACATGCCTGCTCCACTATCGATTTGGCCACAGATGGACACAGATAAACACAGATTGCGTTTGCGTAAGCTGAGTTAGCCGTCAATTCGGTCTGTGCTCATCTGTGGCTCATCAATCATGCATATGTTCTGATTTCTTGAATCGCCTTCACGTACTCCTCCGGCAGGCCGTGGTCGCGCGCGCCGCGCGTGATCTGCGCCAGGTACTCACGGCTCGGCGCGAACTCCCCCGTCTTGTTCGCGATGTAGGCGATCGCCTCGTGCTCGACGCCTTTGTCGTCCGCCACACGCACCGTCTCGCGTCGATACGCGCGCGGCGCGCCCTCGTATTCGTCCAGCGCGCGCAGGCCCGACGCTTCCACCTCGTAGAGCGCGCCCCAGACCTGGGCACCCGCCTCGGGTACAATGTCAGCCACGCCGCCCTTCTCGTGGCGGTCATAGCGAGTGAACGCGAGCTGATAGTTGCGCAGCAGCGCCCTGCCGAGCGTGACCGCGCCCGGACAGCGCCGCCGGAAGCGCCGCAGATCGAGGTTAGCGCCGTACGCGAAGTAGAGAACACGAGACATGCGAGTTCATTATATTGGGCCACAGATTGACACAGATGAACACAGATAGGAATTAGCTTGAGCGCAAAATATCAGTGTCAATCTGTGCCAATCTGTGGCTAATCAATGACCGTCGGCTTCGTCACGAACCCCAACCACGCCGCCCACGCGGTCGAGGGGCACGTCGAGTCACCCGAGCGCCTCGACGCCGCGCTCTCGCTCCTGCGCGAGTGCGGTCTGCTCGACCGGCTCACGCGCATCGAGCCGCGCGTCGCCGGCGACGACGACCTCGCGCTGGTGCATTCGCCGCGCTACCTGGACGCGCTGCGCAGCGCTTGCGAGCACGGCGGCGGCTGGTTCGACCCCGACACGTACTGTCTGCGCGAATCGTGCGATGTCGCGTCGGCGGCCGCCGGCGCCTGTCTCGCCGCCACCGACGCGGTCCTTGCTCGTGACGCGACGTCGGCGTTCGCCGCTGTCCGGCCGCCCGGCCACCACGCCCGTCCCCAGCAGCCGATGGGCTTTTGCCTGCTGAACAACGTCGCGATCGCCGCGCGCTACGCCCAGCGACGCCACGGGCTGGAGCGCGTCGCCATCGTCGACATCGACGTGCACCACGGCAACGGCACGCAGGACGCGTTCTACGACGACCCCACCGTGCTCTACGTCTCGATGCACCAGTACCCTTTCTATCCTGGCACCGGCCGCGCCGACGAGCTCGGCGGCGGCGACGCGCGCGGCACGAACGTCAACATCCCGCTGCCCGCCGGCTGCGGCGACGCCGAGTACGCCGCCGTCTTCGAGCAGATCGTCGAACCCGTGGTGCGGCGCTTCCGGCCGGAGCTGCTGCTCGTGTCATGCGGCTTCGACGCGCACTACGCCGACCCACTCGCGATGATGTCGCTCAGCATCGACGGCTACGGCGCGCTGATGTCACGCCTGCGCGCGCTCGCCGAGGAGCTCTGCGGCGGCCGCCTGGTCGCCGCGCTCGAAGGCGGCTACGACCTGGACGCCGTCGCCTGGGGTGTCCGCCGCGCCATCGAAGTGCTGTTGGGCCCTTCGACAAGCTCAGGGCACGGCGACGCGCCGACGCCAGACCCGCTCGGGCCCGAGGACCTAACCCCTAGCCCCTTCCCTAAAGGGAAGGGGAACGCGCGCGCGCCGGACATCAGCGGGCTGCTTAGCGAACTCCGCACGTTACACACGCTATAGGGGAGGCTCGCGAGCCGCCCTGGGCGAGCGCCGCTCGCCCCTACAGTTCGACCTAACCCCTGGCACCTTCCCCCTTCGCTGCGCTCGAGGGCGGGCCTAAGGGGAACGGGAACGCGCGGTACAATCGTTCCGTGACCACGCCAACGCCGCCTCCGCAGGCCACCGACGCGTTTACATCGCACGACCGTACCAACAACAAGCAACCAACAACTACCTTCATCCCCGAGGGCGCGTTCACGATGGGCGATGACCGCCACCTACCCGACGAGCGGCCGGCGCATCGAGTGCACATCAGCGCGTTTCGACTGGCGCTGGTGCCCGTGACGAACGCCGAGTACGCATCGTTCCTCGAGGCCACCGCGCACGAAGCGCCGCGCTTCTGGCAGGACGAGCGCTTCAACGCGCCCGACCAGCCCGTCGTGGGCGTCACGTGGTTCGACGCTGTCGCGTACTGCGAATGGCTGTCGTCGCTGACGGGCGCGCGCTACCGCCTGCCCACGGAGGCCGAACGCGAGAAGGCCGCACGCGGCGGACTGGAGGGAACGCAGTTCCCCTGGGGCGACGACGCCGGCGAAGCCGGCGGGCGCTTCCCGCAGGAAGCGCCCAGGCCGGTAGGCCTGTCGTCGCCGAACGGCTACGGCCTGTTCGACATGGCCTATAACGTCCACGAGTGGTGCTCGGACTGGTACGACGCCACCTACTACGCGGTCTCGCCCGGCCGCGATCCGGCCGGCCCGCCGTCGGGCAAGCGTCGAACGTCTCGCGGCGGGGCGTGGCGACACCAGATCAAGTACAACCGCTGCGCCGCCCGCAGCAGCCTGGACCCGTCGTTTCAGTACAACGACTACGGGTTCCGCGTGGCGCTGGACGCCTGACGCTGCCAGCTTGCGACCTCTCACGAAGCGAAAGATCCTTCGCCCTCCACCCCGCTGCCGCCCTTCTCTTTCCCCACCCCGCTCGGCTCAGGATGACATCGCGGGCGTTGCGCCGCTCGCAGCAGCCTGGACCCCTCGTTCCAGTACAACGACTACGGGTTCCGCGTGGCGCTGGACGCTGGAAGCTAGAAGCTCGAAGCTGGAGGCTCGAACGTCGAACTTAGAGCTTCGAACTTGGCCCCCGACGGCCGTTCTAAATACAATAGACCCATGCTCGACGCCCTCACCGAGCGCCTCCAAGGCGTCTTCCGCAAGCTGGGCTCCCACGGCGCTATCCGCGAGCAGGACCTCGATGAGGCCCTCCGTGAAGTGCGCGTCGCCCTGCTCGAGGCCGACGTCAACTTCAAGGTCGTCCGCGAGTTCGTCGCGGGCGTCCGCGAGCGCGCCCTCGGCGCCGATGTGCTCCGCAGCCTCACGCCCACCCAGCAGGTGATCTCCTTCGTGAACGAGGAGCTGGTGCGCCTGCTCGGCGAGAGCCAGGCGGACCTCCAGACCGCGTCGAAAGCCCCGACAACCGTCATGCTCGCCGGGCTGAAGGGTTCCGGCAAAACGACCACCGCCGCCAAGCTCGCGCTGCATCTGCGCAAGCACGGCCAGAAGCCGCTCATGGTCAGCGCCGACCCCTACCGCGTCGCCGCGGGCGAGCAGCTCCAGGCGCTCGGCCGGCAGCTCAGCATGCCCGTCGTCGTCGCTCCCGACGGCGATGAAATCGACGCGCCTGCGCTCGCCAAGCAGGCGTTCGCCGAGGCGCAGCGCGTCGGCGCGACGGCGATCGTCCTCGATACGCCGGGCCACACCGCCGTCGACAGCGACGTGCTCGAAGAGCTGACCGAGCTGCGCAAGGCGTTCGGGCCGGCCGAGACGCTCCTCGTCGTCGACGCGATGACCGGCCAGGAGGCCGTCAACATCGCTCAGGAGATCGACGAGGCGCTGGGCGTCACGGGCTTCATCATGACGAAGATGGACGGCGACGCGCGAGGCGGCGCGGCGCTCTCGATCCGCGCGGTCACCGGCCTGCCGATCAAGTTCATCGGCACCGGCGAGAAGACGGACGCCCTGGAGCCGTTCATCCCCGATCGCTTCGCCTCGCGCATCCTCGGCATGGGCGACATGCTCAGCCTGATCGAGAAGGCGACGGAGACGATCGGCCAGGACGATGTCCAGCGCCTTGAGAAGAAGCTGCGCACGAAAACGCTGGACCTAGAAGACTTCATGATCCAGATCCAGCAGATGAAGAAGATGGGCCCGATCAGCAACCTGGTCGACATGATCCCGGGCCTGGCCGGGGTAAAGTCGCAGCTCAAGCTGGACGAGGTGGACGAGACCTTCTGGAACAAGGCGGAGGCCGTGGTCTACGCCATGACTCCCGAAGAGCGGCGCAATCCTGATATCATCAATGGCAGCCGCCGGAAGCGCATCGCCAAGGGCAGCGGCACCTCGCCGCAGGAAGTGAACCGGCTGCTCAATCAGTGGAAAGAAGCCAAGAAGATGGCGCAGGCCGTGGTTGCCGGTAAGGGGCCTAGTCTGTTAAGAATGCTAGGCCGCTAAAGGAGGCAACCCAGGAATGCTACGTATCCGACTTCGCCGAGTAGGCAAGAAGAAGCAACCGATGTACCGCATCGTCGTCGCCGATTCGCGCGCACCGCGCGACGGAGCGTTCGTCGAAAACATCGGCTACTACCACCCGCTCAACAACCCTTCGACCATCGTCCTGGACGAAGCGCGCGCGAAGCACTGGCTCGACCACGGCGCGCAGCCGTCCGACCGCGTAGCGAAGATCCTCAAGATCCAGGGCATCGCCGAGCTCCCGGCGAAGCTCGTCACGCGCATGGAGCTCGGCGCGCAGCGCGCCAAGGAGGCGCAAGCCGAGAAGTCGCGCGCCAAGGCCGCCGAGGCGGAAGCCGCCGCTGCGCCCGCCGCCGTCCTTCCTAGGGAAGGACCGGAGCCCGCTCCGGAAGCGACGACACAACAGCCCGCCGAGGAGCCGGTCGCGGAAGCTGCCAGCGCCGAACCGGCTGCGGACGCTCCGGCGGAAGAGCCAGCCGCAGAAGAGCAGGCCGCCGAATGAAAGAGCTGGTTGAGTTCATGGCGCGTGGCCTCGTCGATAACCCCGACGACGTGCGCATCGAGGAAGAGGGCGACCGCGACCGCGTGATCTACCACCTCGAAGTCGCTGAGGGCGACATGGGCAAGGTGATCGGCAAAGAAGGGCGCATCGCCAACGCCATGCGCACGCTGCTCAAGGTCCGCGCGACGCGTGACGGCACACGCGTCGGGCTCGAGATCGGGGACTGATCTCCACCCAGCCTGAAGGCTGGGGCATGGCTGTTACATCTCTTGCCCGGCAAGACGAACCCCCGTCCGATCAGCCCGGAGCCACACGAAGGCTATGTCGCCGTCGGCCGGGTCCGCGGGCCGCGCGGCCTCGAAGGCGAGCTCAAGGTCGATCCGCTCAGCGACTACCCGAAACGTTTCGTGCGGGGCGCAACGCTGCGCGCCGGCGACCGCTCCTACACCGTCCTTGCCGCCCGCATGCACCAGCGCGCGCTCCTGCTACGCGTCGAGGGCATCGCCACGCGCGAGCAGGCTGACGAGCTGCGCGGCCTGTTGCTCGAAGTGCCGGAGTCCGAGCTGGGCCCGCTCGCGGAGGGCGAGTACTACCGCTTCCAGCTCATCGGCCTTGAGGTGCGCGACACGGCGGGTGACGCCCTCGGCCGGCTCGAAGAAGTCCTCGACACCGGCGCGAACGACGTCTATATCGTGCGCAACGACGAGAGCGAGCTGCTCGTGCCCGCGATCGAGGCCGTCGTCAAG
>JBIOYF010000138.1:0-14343 GCA_044870035.1 Dehalococcoidia bacterium | reverse complement strand
AGGCGCTCTGTGAAGGGCAGCAGCAAGCCGCCCAGACACGCGTCGACGTGGAACGGCACGCCGGCCCGCGCCGCGATCGCCGCCATCTCCGGGATCGGATCGATCATCCCGTACGGAAACGCCGGCGCGGAACCGACCGCGAGTACCGTATCGTCGGTGAGGCGCGCTTCCAGATCGGATGCCCGTATGCGAAGTTCGTCATCCAGAGGTAGCTGCACCCACTCAAGGTCGAGGTAATGCGCGGCCTTGACGAACGCCGGGTGCGCCGTCCGGGGAATGACGATGCGTCCTTTCGTGATACCGCGCTCGGCCCGCATCCAGTCGCGGGCCGTCTTCACCGCCATGAAGATCGATTCCGTCCCTCCGGACGTCATCGTGCCGCCGCTGTTCTCGTCGCCGTGCAGGAGATCGTTGACGACAGCTACGACGTCGCGCTGCATCTCCTTCAGGCTGGGGAACGCGAGCGGACTGAGCGCGTTTTCGAGGATGACGTGGCCGGCGGCGGCCTTGATCAGCTCATCGACGTCCGGACCGGCGTTGTAGATGTACGCCCACGTGCGCGCGTTGTGGTAGTCGGCGTCGCTGCCTTGCAGCGAGCGCAGGTTCGCCATGACCTGCTCGCTCGACGAGCCGCGCTCCGGTAGCTGCCGCATATACCCTCCCTCAGGCGATGCGGCGCAAGTATATCACGAGGCTGGCGAGCTACGCGGCACGCTGCGCCGACGACTGGCGAAGCTTTTGCAGCTCACCGCGCTCGTAGAGCCGCACGAGCGCTTCGACCACACGCGGGCTGAACTGCTTGCCGGAGCAGACAGAGATCTCCGCAACCGCCTCGGCAATGCTGCGACCTTTCCGGTACGGGCGGTCACTGATCAGCGCGTCGAAGCTGTCCGCGACCGCGACAACGGTCGCCGGCTCGGGTATCTCGCTGCCGGACAGGCCATCCGGGTAGCCGGTGCCGTCCCAGCGCTCATGGTGCGATCGGGCGATCACGGCGGCGGTAGCGAACTCCGGGCGACCGGCAAGGAACTCTGCACCCCATACCGTGTGCTGTTTCATCACGAGCCAGTCGTCGTCGGACAGCGCTCCGGGATTGGTGAGGATGCTGTCCGGCACGCGGATCTTGCCGATGTCGTGCAGCACGGCCGCCAGGCCGAGTGCCTCGGCATCGTCGTCGCCCTGAGCCAACTCACGCGACAGGGCCACGGTAATGGAGCGGATCCCGTGCAGATGACGTCCCGTCGTGTGGTCGTGGGCCTCCGCGGCTGCGGCCAGGAGCACGACCGTTTCGGTATGCGCCTGACGCAGGTTATTCGTGCTGGCGCGTAGCTCTTCGAGGACGGTGGACATGCGCGCGATCGCAGTGACCTGTGCGGCTACCGAGGTCAGGAATTGGGCGTCGCGTGGCCCGAACGCACTCAATCGTTTGCTCGCAACGGACAAGGTACCGATGAGCTCCCCTTGCCAGATCATGGGCACTATCATCCCGGAGCGTATGCCGGAGGCGAGGACAATCTCACGCTCCTTCTGCGTCAGGCGTTCGTCGTGTTCGAGATCATCGAGCAGCAGGGGCCGGTTCGTGCGTTCCAGAATGCGCATGAACGGGTATGTGTTTTCAGAAGAGTTCTGCTCATTACGCCAGGCTTCCACCAGGTCGGATGGAATGTCGGCAAAGGTGCTCTCGGCATCCGGCGTTTCAAATGCACCGCCAAGCCTGATGTCGACAAGGTCATAGCCTGCCGCGAGAGAGATGCGCTTCGCGGCGAGCTGGAGCTTGCCTGACACATCGCCCGGCGCGGTCATCAGGGGCAGGATCTGACCGACCACCGCGGCGATGCGCGGGTCGTGCGGTTGTTCGTTAGAGGTCAGCCCGGCTGACGCCGCACGGGCCCGGCGAGACGCGTACATCGCGCTGTCCGATAGCTTGATTAAGTCCTCGATCGTGTCCGCTTCCTGGGGGAAGCAAACCAGACCGATGCTGACCAACACAGGCACGCGCGCGCCGCTATCCGCATCGACTAGTACCACATCGTCGAGACTCGCAGACACTTCACTCCGGTAGCGTTCAGCGCCGGCCCTGCTGCCGTTTGAGAGAACGACGACGAACTCGTCGCCTCCGTAGCGCCCGACAAGCGCGCCATCGCGGGCGAGACCCTTCGCAACAGCCTCAAGGACCGCATCTCCCATCTGGTGCCCGAACGTATCGTTGATCCCCTTGAGCCCGTCGACATCGACCATCGCGACCGCGAGCGACGCGCCGGGAGCGCCGCGCTGTTCGTCCAGCAACGTCCGTAACTCCTCGACGATCGCAGCGTGGTTGAGGGTACCCGTGAGCGGATCTCGACGCGCTCGTTCGCGCTCCAGGGCAAGCGCCTGCTCAAGCTGCGCCGACTTGTCCTCCAGCTCGCTCTTTGACTCGGCTAGCGCGGCATTTTGTTGGAGCACACGCGCGCGGCGCTTCTCCAGCTCTTGCGCCGCGCCGAGTGCGAGCAGGCCGAAGGCGATGAAAAACGCGACACGGATCGGCAGCTGTTCGTGGTACTGGCTGTCCGCAGGAAAGTAGAGCAGCGTTCCCAGGACGAATGCGCCCGTGCCGAGCGCCGTGTAGATGAGCGAGCCGAGCGGCGCCAGAGCAAATCCGCCCGAGCCGACGAACAAGAGCATGGCGACCCAGATATCGGATGCCGAGTTGGCCGACCCGAGCGCGTGCAGGACAAACAGCAGTGCGACGAACATGAGCGTCGCGTCGAGGATGAAGGCGAGCACTCGCGCGACCAGGAACTGCCTGGCAATGTAGACGAGATAGGCCAGCGCGATATCGTAAAGCAGCGCAACCGCCAGAGCGCCTACCACGGCGGGCCAGGCGGGCACATGCGCACGCTGAATGAGCAGGATGACAAGGAGCGCGCCGGACAGCGCTGCGCGTCTGAAGACGTCTTGGCGCTGGGCGGCTTCCTCCGCCGGCCCGACGATCGTTATGGCAAGAGTTCGAAGCCAGGCGGCGAACGGCGGCAGGCGCTCGGAAGCGTCAGCGGCCTCCCTTTGGGGTGGCGCGGTATCGGAGAATGCGCTTGCCATACTACTATCATGTTCGACCCCTTTAGAGTCGAAACGCAGTCGGTGCTTGACACCCCTAGGCAGGCCCTGTATATCCCTCTTTGCATTCGGCAGGGCTCATGTCGGTCCAGGAACAGGTACGAAAGCTGCGCAACCGCATCGACCACCCGGTGGTCGATGGCGACGGCCACATCGTGGAGTCCTGGCCGTTATTCTTCCGCTACCTGGCCAAGATCGGGGGCTCAGAGCTGCAGGAGCGCTTCGTCCGCGAGCTCCGGGAGCGGCCGATCTTCTCCAGCGGCGATCGCGCCTCCGGCGACCCTCGCATGCCCTGGTGGGGTACGACGACCGAAACGCGCGACCTCGCCACGGTCATGCTGCCGAAGTTGCTCAACGAGCGCGTCGACGAGTTGGGACTCGACTTCGTGGTCTTGTACCCCAGCCTCGGCCTCGTCCTCCCGACCGTCCAGGACGAGACGGTGCGCCGCGGCGCCCTGCGCGCGCTGAACACGATGAACCACGAGCTGACCGCCCCCTACGCCTCGCGCATGGCCGCCGTCGCCATGATCCCGATGCACTCCCCCGAGGAGGCGGTCGCCGAGATCGAGTACGTTACCGAGAAGCTCGGCATGAAGGTGTGCGTGATCCCCGCCGGCGTGACGCGCCCGATCCCGGACTACGCGGACGCCTACCCCGGAGCCTTCTGGTTCGACTGCTACGGCCTCGATAGCGCGCACGACTACTCGCCGGTGTGGGAAGCGTTCCAGAAGCACAAGCTCGCCGTAACCGCGCACGGCGCGCCGGGCAACCGCTACCTGCCGCTGCCGCGTCGCTCCCCGACGAACTACATGTACAACCACATCCTTGGCCACGCGGCGCAGCAGATCGATCTCTGTCTTTCGCTCGTCCTCGGCGGCGTCCCGAAGCGCTTTCCGGAGCTCAACATCGCCTTTCTCGAGGGCGGCGCGGGCTGGGCCTGCGATATCCTCCACGGCCTGCACGAGCACTTCGAGAAGCGCAACGGTCAAAGCATCCGCACCTACGATCCGGCGCGCATCGACCGGAAGCAGCTCGAGCAGCTCTGCCAGCAGTACGGTCCGGGCGGCGAAGACAACGTCCAGCCGAACCCCGAAGGCATTACCCCGGAGCGCGACAAGGCCGATCTTGATGAGTTCGCGGTCAGCCGCCTCAAAGATGACGACGATCTCGCCGCCATCTTCGGTCAGCGCTTCTTCTTCGGCTGCGAGGCCGACGACAACAGCGTCTACCGCGCACTGGACGCGAAGGCGAACGCGTTCGGTCTGCGGCTGCGGCCCTTCTTCAGCTCGGACATCGGCCACTGGGACGTGCCGGACATCTCCGGAGTGCTGCTGGAGAGCCACAAGCTGGTCGACGAAGGGCTGCTCAGCGATGCAGACTACCGCGACTTCGTTTTCACCTACCCCGCCCGCCTGCACCTCGAAATGAACCCGGACTTCTTCGACGGCACGCCGGTCGAGCCGGCGGCGAAAGACCTCCTCCGCTCGCCCGCGAACGCCTAGTAGTTCTGCCCTCGCAGCGTCACCGGCTCTCGACCGGTCACGTGTTCGCGCTCGAGGCGCGCCAGCTCCTCGGTCGACACGCCCAGCAGCTCGCGCAGGATGTCGGCGCCATGTTCGCCCAGCAGCGGCGCCGGCCGCTTGTGCGACGCATCGATCGACGAGAAGCGGAAGGGCCACGTCTTGTATGCGTGCGCGCCGCTCGATTCTCGGGTCAGCGTCTGGAAGAAGCGGAGGTGCTCCAGCCCGGCGTCTTCGGCCAGATCATACGCCTTGATGACACGACACGCCTTCACTCCGGCCGCCTGCAACGCTCGCTCCAGCTCCAGGCCGTCCCGATCGAGCATGCGCTCAGCGATCGCTTCGTCCAGCGCCGCTTCGTTCTGCTTGCGCGCCGCGATCGTGGCGAACCGCTCGTCCTGCGCGAGCTCCGGCGCGCCGATGGCGCGCCCAAGCGCGGAGAACTCGCCATCCGATGACACCGCGATGGTCAGCCACGCGTCCTTTCCCGCCACGCGATACGCGTCGTGCGGCGCCATCCAGTCGTGCTTGTTGCCGCGCCGGCCCGGCACCGGCCCGTCGAGCTGCACGGCGATCGCCTCCGGCGCCAGCAGGCCGTCGAGCGTCTCGCACTGCGCCACCTCGATCGACGCGCCGGTCCCGGTCTGCTCGCGCTGGCGCAACGCCAGCTCGATCGCCGCAACGGTGTGCATGCCGACCAGAGGATCGCAGAAGCCGCCGGCGTAGAGCGGCGGCCCGTCCGCGTAACCCGTCATCGACGCGGTGACGAGCTGCTCGAAGGCAATCGCATAGCCAACGTACTCCTGCCACGGACCGCCCGGGCCGTAGCCCGGCATCAGCACGGCGATCAGCCGCGGATTCAGCTCCAGCAGCCGCTCGTTGGTGAGGCCGAGGTTGGGCATGACACGATTCGAGAAGTTGCTGATTGCGACGTCCGCCTGCGCCACCAGACGCTCGAACAGACCCCTACCCACGTGCGATGCCAGATCGAGCGTGAGGCTGCGCTTGTCGCAGTTCGTGTCGTTCCAAACGGGGCCGCGTTCGTACCAGCGCTCAGCGCCAGGCTCGACCAGCGTGTAGCGATAGGGATCCGGCCGCTGGACCGACTCGATCTTGATCACGTCCGCACCCAGCCCGCCGAGCAACATCGTCGCGTACGGGCCCGACCAGAACTGCGTCAGATCGAGCACGCGCAGCCCGGCGAACGGAGCCCGAGCGGCCCGGTCGTCCGATCGCACGTCGAGCGGCTCCCCGGACGGAAGCGACGCGACCTCGCGCAGCTCGCCGCGCGTCGCGGGGTCGACGCCGGCGATCGAGTACGAAACACGCGGCGTCTTCACGGCCGTGCCATCGATTTCGGTCTCCTGCCAGAAGCCGCGCGCCGCCAGCTGCGGACAGGCGAGCCGGTCCGCAATCGTCTGCACCGGCGCCGCCGGCAAACGCCACGCCTGCGCCTCTTCGAAGACCTGCGCGCGCGTACGAGCGTCCAGCCACGGCTTCACCCGCTCGTAGAGCTCGCGGCTGTGACGCGCGCGGTAGAGCGGCGAGCGTCCCTCCGGTAGATCGAGCACGTCGGCGATCCCCATGAGCTGACAGAGCAGCTCCCAGTGCGTCGCCGTCAGCGGCGGCACGCCGGCGTATCCGTCGGCGCACTTCATCACGCCCAGCGGCCAGAGATCGCCGATGCGCTCCGAGAGCGCGCCCAACATGCTCTTCGTCAGCCAGCCGGGCGTGCAGATTGACGCAGCCACGGCCTGCAGCGACAGATCGACGAGCTGAGGCGCACCGCCTTGCCGGAGGTGCCGCAGCGCGATCAGCGCCGCGACGAACGCATAGACGCCCGCGACGCGCGGCAGCGGCGCGAAGCCGGGCCGCACCGGCTCGCGCCGCGGGTCGCCGAGCTGAGACATCCAACCTCCCATCGCGCTCGCGCCCAGCTCCGTCGCGCTGTACCGGGCGTACGGGCCGTCGACTGCGAACGGGGCGATGAGGACGCACGTCGCCCTCCCACCGAGCTGCTGTCGCAGCTCTGCCGGCGCGACGCCGAGCACGTCGCCACACGGCTCCGTCTCGATGAGCACAACGTCAGAGGCTTGGCAGGCGGCGAGCGCGCTGGCCTGCGAGAGCCCGGCGCCGATTCGTACCGCCGATTTGCCTCTCGAGAGCCAGGCCCAGAGCGCGCTCTTGCGGGTGCCGCCCTTCTCGTAGAACGGCGGCTCGTCTCGCAGCGGCGTCCCGGCCGCGGGCTCCAGAATGGTGACCTGCGCACCC
This sequence comes from Dehalococcoidia bacterium, assembly GCA_044870035.1. GTDB lineage: Bacteria > Chloroflexota > Dehalococcoidia > DSTF01 > RBG-16-68-14 > JBBDXS01. The sequence continues at coordinate 7,456 of JBIOYF010000138.1, read as the reverse complement.
CAGTCGGCGAAGTGCTTCGCCGCCCAGGCCGCCGAGCCACTGGCGGACACCTCGATAACGCGCAGGCCTTCCAGGAGGCTCATGAAGCGCTCCGGTGGCGGGCTGCTTGTGGGAAGCTTACGTGTAGTAGCGATTGATCCAAACGCACTGCTATACTACGTACAGAGACTTGTCGAGAATTAGACGACAGCTCGGTGGGCCAGGCCGGCCCCAAATGGTAAGGAAACGCCTCAGCGTCGTGCAAGGCCGAATTCCGGCCAGACCGCCTCGAACGGCTGCCCCCTTTCAGCGCTGGAAGGTTAGTGAATAGATACCATGATCGGTGACAAAATCGTCACGCTTGAATTGCAGCGCCCGCTCTGCGTGCCCAGCGGATCGAGCGTCCGGCAGGTCATCGATACCGTGCAGCGCCACCACCTGGGCGCCGTCCTTGTCTGCGACGGTCACCGGCCAATCGGCATCATGACTGAACGCGATGTGCTCATGAAGGTCGTTCGTCGCGACGTGAACTACGACGAACCGGTCGACAAGTTCATGACGCCGGCGCCGCGGACGCTGACCGGCGAGGACACCATCGGGGAAGCGATCAGCCTGATGAACAGCGAGGGCTTTCGCAACATCCCCATCGTGGACGCCGTTACGGGGGAAGCGACGGCGCTCTTCCGCGTCTCAGACATCATCCACCATCTGGCGGAGTCGTTCCCGGAGCACGTCTTGAACTTGCCCCCGATACCCAACCAGCAGATGAAGACTCCGGAAGGCGCCTAAGGGAGCACCGAATGGCCGGTCAGAACGGACAGATCGAGGAGCTTGACCGAGTAACGATCCGGTTCGCCGGTGACTCCGGCGACGGCATGCAGCTGGCCGGGCTGCAGTTCACCAACACGTCCGCGGTCTTTGGGAACGACGTCAGCACTCTGCCGGACTTCCCGGCGGAGATCCGCGCTCCCGCTGGCTCGCTGCCGGGCGTCAGCTCCTTCCAGGTGAGCTTTTCGAGCTTCGACATCTACACGCCGGGCGACGCGCCCGACGTGCTCGTTGCCATGAACCCGGCCGCACTCAAGACGAACCTCGGCGACCTGCCGAAGGGTGGCACGATCATCGTCAACACGGACGAGTTCAACGACGCGAACTTGCGGAAGGCCGGCTACGAGGAAAACCCGCTCGACAACGGCAGCCTCTCGGGCTACCGCGTCATCAAGGTGCCGATCACGACGCTCAACGGCCGCGCGCTGAAGGACAGCGGGCTCACCACTCAGCAGATCGACCGTTCGAAGAACTTCTTCGCGCTCGGGCTGATGTTCTGGCTCTACGAGCGGCCGATCGAGCCGACGCTGCGCTGGATCGAGGACAAGTTCTCCAAGAACCCCGTCGTTGCGAACGCGAACACCGCTACCCTCAAGGCCGGCTACCACTTCGGCGAGACGGCTGAGCTGTTCCCCGTCCACTACCGCGTCCCAAAGGCGCATCTCGCGCCGGGCCGGTACCGTAACATCACCGGCAACCAGGCGACCGCGCTCGGCTTCCTCACCGCCTCGAAGCTCGCCGGCCGGCCGCTCTTCTACGCTAGCTATCCGATCACCCCGGCCAGCGACATCCTCGAAGAGCTGGCGCGCTTCAAGAACTTCGGCGTCAAGACGATGCAGGCCGAGGATGAGATCGCCGCGATAGGCGCCGCGATAGGCGCGTCGTTCGGCGGCACGCTGGCCCTCACCGGGACAAGCGGCCCCGGCCTCGCGCTCAAGAGCGAGTCGATCGGCCTCGCCGTCATGACCGAGCTGCCGGTCGTCATCGCGCATATCCAGCGCTCCGGACCCAGCACCGGCATGCCGACGAAGACGGAGCAGACCGACCTGCTCCAGGTGATGTTCGGGCGCAACGGCGAGTCGCCCGTCGCGATCGTCGCGCCGGCGACACCGTCCGAGTGCTTCCGGATGGCCATCGAAGCATTCCGCATCGCGACGAAGTACATGACGCCGTGTGTCTTCCTTTCGGACGGCTATCTCGGCTCCGGTTCCGAGCCGTGGCGCATCCCCGCGTTCGAGGACCTGCCGCGGATCGATATCAACTACGCTACTGACCCTGAGACCTTCAAGCCGTACGCCCGGGATCCCGACACCCTGGCGCGCCCGTGGGCGGTTCCCGGGACGCCGGGCTTGGAGCACCGCATCGGCGGCCTGGAAAAGTCCGACGTGCTGGGCAACGTCAACTACGACGCCGAGAACCACTGGCGCATGGTCCAGTACCGCGCTGAGAAGATCGCCCGCATCGCACAAGACATCCCGGACGTGGAGGTTCTAGGCGATCGCGAAGGCGAGCTCCTCGTGCTCGGCTGGGGTAGCACGTACGGGTCGATCATCACGGCGGTACAACGCGCCCGCACGAGCGGCTTGTCAGTCTCGTGTGCGCACCTGCGCTATCTCAATCCTTTCCCTGAAAATCTCGGCGACGTGCTCTCGCGCTACCACAAGGTGCTCATCCCGGAGCTCAACTTGGGACAGCTGTGCATGCTGATCCGCGCGCGCTACCTCGTCGACGCCGTCGGGCTGAACCGCGTGACCGGCCGCCCGTTCAAGATCGCTGAGATAGAAACGAAGATCCGCGAGCTGGTTAGCCAGGAGGTCAAGGTCCGATGACGGCGATTCCGCTGACACGTAGGGACTTCGTCTCTGACCAGGAAGTGCGCTGGTGTCCGGGCTGCGGCGACTACTCGATCTTGGCGCAGACGCAGAAGCTCATGCCGGAGCTCGACGTCCCGCGCGAGAAGATCGTCTTCATCTCGGGCATCGGCTGCAGCAGCCGCCTGCCCTACTACATGAACACGTACGGCTTCCACAGCATTCACGGGCGCGCGCCGGCCATCGCGACCGGCCTCAAGGCATCACGGCCCGACCTCAACGTCTGGGTGATCACGGGCGACGGCGATGGTCTCAGCATCGGTGGCAACCATCTGCTGCACATCATGCGTCGCAACGTGGATGTGGTGATCGTGCTGTTCAACAACCGCATCTACGGCCTCACGAAGGGCCAGTATTCGCCGACGTCCGAGCAAGGCAAGATTACCAAGACATCGCCCGTGGGCACGATCGACTACCCGGTGAACCCGCTCGCCTTCGCCATCGGCGCCGGCGCAACGTTCATCGCGCGGTCGCTTGACATCGATACGAAGCATCTCGTCGCTACGCTTGACCGGGCGGCGAAGCACCACGGCACCTCGTTCGTTGAGGTGTACCAGAACTGCATCGTTTACAACGACAACGCATTCACCGGCTTCGCCGACAAGTCGGTGCGGCCCGACCACACGATCGCGCTCGAGCACGGCCAGCCGATGATTTTCGGCAAGGAGCAGAACCGCGGCATCAAGCTGAACGGCACGCGTCCGGAAGTGGTAGACTTGCGCGCCGGCAACGAGCATGATGTCCTAGTGCACGACGAGCGTCGCGATGACCCAACGATCGCGTTCATCCTGGCGCAGATGGAGCACCCGGAGTTTCCCGTCCCGCTGGGCGTCATCCGCGCCGTTGAGCGACCGACGTACGAAGAGCTGATGGAAGGCCAGGTGCAGGACGCGGTGGCCCGCCAAGGAGCGGGCGACCTCGCGAAGCTCTTCGCCGAGGGCGACACCTGGACAGTCGAAGAATAGGGCCGGCTGGGAGGCCGCGATGATTATCTGCCCCGACTGCAAGGCTGAGAATATTCAGGGCGCCGACACCTGCGAGCGCTGCGGTCACGATCTGCAGACGCTCGGCCATGAGGACACTCACGACGAATTCATTGAGCATCTGCTAAACGACCGGCTCGGCCACCTTCAGGCAGAAGAGCCGCCCGTCGTCAGTCCGCGCGACCCCGTGGCGTTTGCGATCCATCTGATGCAGTCACGCGGCACGGAGTGCGTGCTCGTCAAGATCGGCGAACAAGTCGTCGGCATCCTGACCGATCGCGACGTTCTACTCAAGGCCGCCGCCGAGCGCCTCGATCTGAACTCGATCACCGTCGGCCAGACGATGACGCCCGAACCCGTCATCCTGCGCGGGGACGACACGCTTGCCGTCGGGCTTCACAAGATGTCCGTCGGAGAGTTCCGCCATATCCCGCTGCTGATCGATGGCCGCGTCACGCGTGTCGTCTCGATCCGAGACGTTTTCAAGCACGTGAGTGCGTTCATCCACGCTGCGCCCGCGCGCGCGTAGCCTGCATCCGTCAGAAACGCAAGAGGCCTGCCGTCCGGCAGGCCTCTTTTCGTTTCATCTGGCGACCGCGAGCGGATTCGAACCGCCGATCTCCGCCTTGACAGGGCGGCGTGTTAGGCCACTACACCACGCGGCCGCGGGCAGGCCCGGCGACGCCGGGGCGAGCACATTCTAGCACGTCCGGTCAGGCGGCCCAATGCCGTAGCGGGCGCCTACCCCATCGGCTATGATTGGCCAGCATGGATCCCAGCGGCAAGGCAGCCATCGTTACCGGCGGCGCTTCGGGTATCGGCTTTGCGACAGCGAGCTTGCTCGCCTCTAACGGCGTGCGCGTCGTCCTCGCTGACCTCGACGGCGCGGCGATCCAGGACGCCGTACGGAAGCTCGCGGCGGGTAGCGCGAACGTGCGTCCGCTCCAAATCGACGTGACAAAGCGCAGCGACGTGCAGCACGCCCTTACCTACGCCGCGGCGGAGTTCGGCCGGGTCGACATCGTCCACAACAACGCAGGGATCACAGAGCGCGGCGAAGACCTGTTCGCCCGGGGCGCCCAACGTTGGGAGCAGGTGCTCGACGTTGACCTGCGGGCGGTCATCCTGGGGACGCAGCTCGCCGTACAGCAGATGCGCTCCCAGGGTGGAGGAGGCGTCATCGTTAACACGGCCTCGATGGCCGGGCTCGATCCGGTCGGCGCGTCGCCCGTCTACTCCGCTGCGAAGGCCGGTGTTGTGCAGTTCACGCGCACCCTGGCTCACCTGGCGTCGGAAGGCATCCGAGTAAACGCGATCTGTCCTAGCTTCACCGACACGCCGATGGTGCGCGCCGGCGGCCCGCAGGCGATCGAGGCGGTAAAGCAACTGGTCGGCGGGATCCTGCAGCCCGAGCAGATCGCGGAGGGCGTACTGCAGCTCGTGCGTGACGACTCGCGCGCAGGCGCAGTCATGCGCGTGACCGTCCGGCGAGGCATCGACTACGCGTTCGAGCGACACTAGGAGGTAGCCATGGCAGGACGTTGGGATACCGTCGCCGTCGATGGCGGCGAAATGCGCTGCTACGTGGCCGAGCCTGCCGGCGCCGGCCCGTTCCCGGCGGTCGTCGTCATCCAGCACGCCGGCGGCGTCGACGAGTTCGTGCGGACGATGACCGATCGCATCGGGGAAGCCGGTCTTGTCGGGATCGCGCCCGACCTCTACCACCGCGAGGACCGGAACAGCGGCGACGACCCGATGACCCGGATGAGCCACCTCCGCGACACGAACATCATCAAGGACGTGGCCGCAGCGATCGATCACGTCAAGGCGCTGGCGACCGTGCGCGGCAGCAGCACCGGCATCACGGGCTTCTGCATGGGCGGCCGCGTGGCGTACCTGATGGCGACGCAGGATGCCGACCTGAAGGCCGCGGTGGTCTTCTACGGCGGCAACATCATGCGGCCCTGGGGTGAGGGCCGCGCCCCGTTCGACCTGACGGAGCGCATCCAGTGCCCGCTGCTCGGCCTGTTCGGCGCCGACGACGGTAACCCGAACCCTGAAGACGTTGCTAAGCTCGACCGGGAACTGACCAAGCTCGGAAAGGCGCACGAGTTCCACTCGTACACCGCGGGCCACGCGTTCATGAATGAAGGCCGCCCCAGCTATCGAGAGGACGCGGCTAGCGATGCCTGGCAGAAGTGCATCGCCTGGTTCAACAAGCATCTCACGGGATGACGGACGTCATCGGTCCAGGCAGTCTGAAGCTCGTGAGCGGCTGGTCACCCAGCCGCTCGCTCGATCAGCTGTTCGAATCGACGCTCAGCGAGCGCGTTGGCGCGAACGATGTGCGCCGTCTGCATACGCACGCGTACGTTGTCTACACCAGTGCGACGCCTGAAGATGTGCGAGGCTGGCTCGCCGGGCAGCTCGCCGGCGACGAGTCAGTGTTCGTCGTAGAGTTTGAGCGCTGGTCGAGCGACGGGCCTGCCGCCGATCGCGCCTGGCTGCTCCGGCGCGGCCATTAGCGCTACGGCTTCGCGCCCAGGACGTCGGCACCCAGATACGGATGCAGTGCTTGCGGAACGCGGACCGAGCCGTCTTCGCGCTGATGCACTTCCAGCAGCGGCACCATGATCCGGGGCGTCGCGATCGCGGTGTTGTTGAGCGTATAGGCGTGACGCACCTTGCCGTCCTCGTCGCGGTAACGTAAGTCGGCGCGGCGCGCCTGCCAGTCGTAGAGCTCGGACACGGTGTGCGTCTCGCGGTAGCGCTGCTGGCAGGGGAACCAGCTCTCAATATCCCAGGCGCGCACCTTGCCCATCCCCATCTCACCCGTCGAGAGCTTGACGACGCGGTACGGCAGCTCGAGCGCCTGCAGGATCGCTTCGGCGTTCGCGAGGAGCGTTTCGAACCAGCGCGCGGACGCTTCCTCATCGGCCGGGCACATGACGTACTGCTCGACCTTGTAGAACTGGTGGACGCGGATCAGGCCGCGCACGTCGCGGCCGGCGGCGCCGGCCTCGCGGCGAAAGCAGGAGGAGAAGCCGCAGTAGAGCCTTGGCAGATCGGCGGCGGCCAGGATCTCGCCACTGTGCAGGTAGTTCAGGCCGACTTCGGCCGTGCCGGACAGGAAGAGATCGTCCTCGACCTGGTAGACGTCTTCGCGTCCGGCGGGAAAGTGGCCGGTGCCGATGAACGCCGCCTCCCGCGCGAGCGATGGCATGTTGATCAACGTGAAGCCGCGCGCTACGAGCGAGTCGATCGCGAAGCGCCAGAGCGCGAGCTCCAGCAGCGCCGCCTGCCCCTTCAGCGCGTACGAGCGCGAGCCGGCCAGCTTGCCGGCGCGCTCCTGCTCACCCCAATCGTGCAGCTCCAGCAGCTCGAGGTGGTCGCGCGGCTGGAACGAGAACTGCGGCGGCTCGCCCCAACGCCGCACCTCGACGTTGGACTCCTCATCCGGGCCGACGGGCTCGTCCGGACCGGGAATGTTGGGCACGCGCAGCCAGAGCTGATTGAATCGCTCTTGCTTCTCCCGCAGCGCCGGCTCCAGCTCCTTCAGCTGCTCGCCGATCTGTTTACTCTCCGCGATGATCTGCGAGCGCTCCGCCTCCGGTGTCGAGGGGATCTGTTTGGAGAGCACGTTGCGCTTGTGGCGCAGCTGGTCGACCTGGAGGATCAGTTGCTTCGACTCGGCGTGCGCGGACAGCAGCTCGTCGAGATCGAGATCGATCCCCTTGACCTCGATGGCTCGCTTGACGACACCGGGGTTCGCGACGACGAAGTCCATGTCCAGCA
>JBIOYF010000137.1:0-3522 GCA_044870035.1 Dehalococcoidia bacterium | reverse complement strand
TCGCACTTCGCGACGAGCTGGAGCGCCAGCTCGCGCGCCGCCGGCTTACGCAGGTTGAGCGAAACGCTGCCGTTGCCCGCCCAGCCCGCGTGGTTCTGCAGGCTGCGGTCCGGGTCGCGCTCGCCGCCCGCGAAGGGCGGCAGCGTGCGGTTGATGTCGATGCGCGCGCGCGACTCGATCTTGTAGACTTCCGCCCCGAGGAACGCGAGCGTTTGCCCCGCCACCGGCCCGGCCCACACCCAGCCGAAGTTGGCGACACGCACGTTCTGCAGCGGAAGAGCTCGCGGAGAGATCAGACGGCTCCCTCTCGCCGCAACGCCGCAACGTCGTCCCGCGACAGGCCGAGTAGCCCGCCGTAGACTTCGTCGTTGTGCTGACCGAGCAGCGGTGCGGGCCGCGTTGCGCCGCCGCCGTCCGAGAGCTGGAACGGCGCGCGCATCGTCCGCACCGTGCCGAGCCGCTCGTGCTCGACCTCGACGACGTAGCCGCGCTCGCGCAGGTGCGGGTGCTCGGCCGCCTCGCGCATGCTGAAGACCGCCGTCGTCGGGCAGCCGGCGGCCTGACAGCGCTCCATGATCTCCAGCTTGTCGTGCTCGCTTGTCCACTGCGTGATGAGCGGATACATCGCCTCGGCGTTCTGTGCGCGCACGAACATGTCCTGGAACTGCTCGAGCTGCATCCAGTCCGGGTTGCCCATCACGGACGCGAGGCCGTTCCACTGCGCGGGTTCGAGCGCCAGCATCCAGACGTGGCCGTCCTTGCAGGGCAAGATCGTTGCGGGCGCGCCGAGCGGCATGCCGACGCCGGTCCGGCGGTTGAACACGCCGTCCTGCGCGTACCCACCGATGTTCTGCGCGCCGACGAACAGCGCCGCGATGGCTTCGGCGCAGGAGACATCGATCTGCTGGCCGCCGCCGGCCAGCTCGCGGCCGTAGGTCGCGGCCAGTCCCCACGCCGCACCGGCGATCGCGCCGAAGAACTCCGCCGAGAACGTACCGTGCTCCAGCGGCGCTTCGCCCGGGCGGCCGCAGTAGCGGTGGCCCGTGCCCGACAGGTGATAGGCGTTTAGATCGTAGCCGTTCCAGCCGCTGTACGGCCCGGTCTGCCCGAACGGCGTAAGCGAGATCATGACGAGCTGCGGGTTCACCTTCGCGATCGACGCGTAGTCGAGACCCCATTCGCGCATCTGCTGCGGCCGCTGGTTTTCGATGAACACGTCGGCTTGGCGCAGCAGGTCGAGCAGGACATCGCGCCCGCGCGGTGCGCCGACATCGAGCGTGACGCCGCGCTTGTTCGTGTTGAGAAAGAAATACAGCCCGCTCTTCTCGATGTCCGGCTCGTCGTTCGGGAACGGGCCCCACGAACGCGTGACGTCGCCCGAACCGGGGCGCTCGATCTTGATCACGCCGGCGCCGTAGTCGGCGAAGAGGCGCGCGCAGTACGGCGCAGCGACCATCTCGCCCAGCTCCACCACGCGTAGCCCCTCAAGCGCGCCGTCCGGCATCGAACGCCTCCTTCAGAGCCGAGTTTACGAGACCGGGGCCGAATTTGGCCACAGATGAACACAGATAATCTTGCCGACTCCGTCCTGTTCCTCGTTCCCTGTTCCTTGTTCCGCGTTGACGCCATGCGCTATGTTCTTGACGCTATGGCGAGAGACTTCCTCCACACCAAGCTCTGCGACATGTTGGGCATCGAGCTGCCCATCTTCGCGTTCTCGCCCGACCGCGAAGTAGCCGCGGCCGTATCGCGCGCGGGCGGGCTGGGGGTGCTGGCCGGCGCGCTGCGCAACCTCGACGAGATGGAGACCGACATCCGCTGGCTGCGCGAGCAGCTCGGCGGCACGCCGTTCGGCATCGACCTACTGCTGCCGGCGTCCGCGCCGCCCAGCGGCACGATCGAAGAGCTGATGCGCGAGATCCCGGAGACGCACCGCGCGTTCGTTCAGCGCATCAAGGAAGACAACAACATCCCGGACGCCAAGAACCCGCCCATGTTCTACGAGCTGGGCTGGGTCAACCAGGACCGGGCGCGCGCGCAGATCGATCTGGTGCTGGAGGAGCGCGTGCCGCTGCTCGCGTTCGGGCTGGGCAGCCCGAACTTCATCCTGGAGGCGGCGCACGCGCGCGGCATCAAGGTGTTCGGACTCGTAGGGAAGCCACGCCAGGCCGAACGCGAGATCGCGGCCGGCGTCGACGCGATCATCGCGCAGGGCAGCGACGCGGCTGGCCACACCGGCAATATCGGCACGTTCTCGATCGTCCCTGCGGTCGTCGCGGCGGCCGGCGCTACGCCGGTGATCGCCGCGGGCGGCGTCACGACCGGACGGCACGTCGCGGCGGCGCTCTGTCTGGGCGCGGCCGGCGTCTGGACCGGCACGATCTGGCTCGCGTCGAAAGAGTCGCAGAAGGACCCGATCATCAAGCAGAAGATCATCGCGGCGACCGCAGATGACACGACGCTCTCGCGCTGCGTGTCCGGCTTTTCGATGCGCGTGACGAAAACGAAGTGGACGGAGGCGTGGGAGGCGCCCGACGCGCCGCGGCCGCTGGCTGCGCCCTACCAGCTGCTGCTCGCCGGCGAGCTGCACCAGGCCGCGAACGACTACCGCATCGAGCCGTTCATGCTCGAGGCGTGCGGCCAGGGCGCGGGCTTCGTCACAGAAGAGAAGCCGGTCGCCCAGATCATGAAGACGCTGGCCGAAGAGACGCGCGCAGCACTCGAAGCGATCACCAGCGGCGCTCCGATCAGCGCGCGCTAACATCCGTGCGTATGACCGCGACGTCGAGCGAACCGTACCCGCGCCGCGCAGGCTTCGACCAGTCGATGGCCGGCCGGCGAGCCGAGTGCGACGGCGGCATGCCCGCGCCGACCGGCGGCGGCAGCCGCGAGGAGTTTACCGGCACGCTGACCGGCGAGTACGTGGACCACGGCGACCCGCCCTGGCGCTGGTACCGACTGACCGAACTTTCGCGGAAGCCCGAGGGCTACGCGTTCGACGAGGTCTGGTGCGAGCAGGGCAACGTGTTCCTGATCGACGAGGGCTGATGGCGCAGGTACCTGTCGCGGAAGGACTGTTCGCGGAAACGGCGGCCGGGCCGCGGCTGCTCGGCTCGCGCTGCGCAACCTGCGGCACGCCCTACTTCCCGAAGGTCGCGGTCTGCCGCAACCCTTCGTGCGCGGGCGGCGCGATCGAAGAGGCGCAGTTCGGCCCGGAAGGCACGCTCTGGAGCTACACGGTCCAGTACTATCCGCCGCCGCCACCCGTGAAGTACGACGAGCCGTACGTCCCGTACGCGCTCGGGCTGGTCGACATGGCCGGCGGGCTGCGTGTGCTGGCGCGCATCAGCACAGACGACGTCGAGAGCGTCGCCGCCGGATCGGCCGTCGCGCTGGTGCTCGAGAAGCTCTACACAGCGCCCGACGGCAACGATGTGATCACTTGGAAGTTCCGGCAGGTGCGGCGGTGAGAGACGTTGCGCTCCTTGGCGCGGGCATGCACCCGTGGGGGAAGTTCGCCGA
>JBIOYF010000136.1:0-10728 GCA_044870035.1 Dehalococcoidia bacterium | reverse complement strand
CCGGCCGAGGGCTGGGAGATCGTCCGCGACATCGACACCATGGCCGGTCGCGGCAACCATTGCGAGATCCGCATCAGCGACCTCCGGGTGCCGGACGGCAACATGCTCGGCGGCCGCGGCGAGGGGCACAAGCTCGGGCAGTACCGCCTCGGGCCGGCGCGGCTCGCGCACTGCATGCGCTGGATCGGCCAGGCCGAAGTCGCGCTTGAGATGCTCGTCGACCGCGCGCTCAAGCGCTACACCCACGGCTCCTACCTCGCCGACAAGCAGGCGATCCAGTGGATGATCGCCGACTCCGCGATGGAGCTGTACACCGGCAAGCTGATGGTGCTGCACGCCGCCTACAAGATCGAAAACAAGCTGCCCTTCCGGCAGGAGGTCTCGTTCGCCAAGCACCACGTCGCGAACACGCTCTGGCGCATCGTCGACCGCGCGATCCAGGTGCACGGCGCGCTCGGCTACTCGACCGACACGCCGCTCGCCGAGATGCTCAAGCACGCCCGCTCGGCCCGCCTCGTGGACGGCGCCGACGAAGTGCACCAGCAGACGATCGCGCGCAACGTCATCGCCGCTTACAAGGACACCGGCCGCACCTGGGCGGCCACCGGGGAGCTGCTGTAGGGGCGGGTCTCGACCCGCCCTCGACGCCGCAGGCGTCGGCCGTAAGGACGAAGCTTTAGCGGAGCCTGTCCTAAGCGCAGCCGAAGGGTCCTGGAGACCGCAGGTCGCGATCACCCTCTCCTTGTAGGAGAGGTCGGCCCGCCAGAGGCGGGTCGGGGAGAGCGTCTTCCTACTCCCACGCCCCCAGCGCCTTCACCACCGCCAGCTCCACTTGCTTCAGCACGTCCTCCGAATTGTCGATCGTCGTGTGGTTGACCGCCTTCAGCGCGCCGCCCTCCTCGCCGTGCTCCGGCGCCTTCAGCCCCGACGCGTCGAAATTCTCAACGTTAGGCTGATCGATCTCGTGCCCCGCGTTCTCCTGCCCCGGCGCCGGCAGGTATACGTTGAACACCGGCGAGCTCTGCGGCAGCGACGTGGTGTCGCCCGCGTAGACCCACGTCACGCGGTCGATCAGCACCGTCAGCAAGATCTGTCCTCCCTGGCCCGCCGCCTCCAGTCGAGACGCCACCGCCGTCACCAGCGTCCCACCGTGGCTGTGGCCCAGCAGGACCACCTTCAAGCACGGCTGCTCCGTAAGCCGCTGCGACAGGAACTCGAAGGCGAACGTCTCCGCGTCCGGCTGAGGCTGTCCCGTGCCGTTTAGCCCGGGCGCCACCGAAGCGATCTGCTTCGGCATGTTGAGGACAACGCTCGTCTCCTCCACCATCCACCGCGCGCCCGCGGCGTTGCCCAGCAGGGCCAGATCGACCGCGCCGCCGCCGACGGCGAGCAGCAGCACACCCTTCGCGTTCGGGTCGTCGCAGTTCAGCTCCGGTGGCGCCGAGATCTGCCAGTCGGGGTCGGGCCCCTTGCCGTTACTGCAGTCCGGCCTGCCGTTCGGCAGCGAGAGCTGTACGCTCCTCACGACGGCCAGGTCGTGCTCGTCCACCGCGCCGTCGCCCGTAATGTCGGGGAGCCCCGGGGAGCCTGCGTCGGCGGAATCGACAACGCCGTCCCCGTTCGCGTCCAGGCACGCGATCTGGACCAGATCGGCCTGGTCAATGAAGCGCTGCACAGCCTTGAGCTGCTCCGATTGGCACGCCGCCAGCACCAGCGCGAACGCCACGAGGGGTAACCAGCCGAATGAGCGCAGTGCCATGGTACTCCTCCTCTAGTCTATCCTCACATAGTCTATCCTCACACATGAACGGCATTCCGCGATGTGCCTTCCTGGCGACGCCGGTTGCAAATGTGTTACATCTTAAGTACATGGACTCATTCCCGTGTGCGGGCCCTCTCCTTTCGTGAGGCGCCTTCTCGCAATTGGCTTCATCGCCCCGATCCTCCTCGCCAGCGCGTTCGGCAGCTGGCGCTGGTTCATCGCGCCCGATGGCCCATCGCGGCATAGCGCCGTCCTCGGCAACGCGCAAGAACTCGCGACGCCGCTACCCAGCGCCACGCCGCGCCTGTGGCGCCAGCCGCGCCCCGTCCCGGTCACGCCCGTGGCGGTCCAGTACGTCACCGTCGATCCCGCGTTCCAGCCCCTCCCCGGAGCCCGCGCCTTCTACGGGAACTACGCGGGCGGCGTCTACCAGATCGAGGTGCCCGATCGCTGGAACGGCGACGTCGTCTACTTCGCGCACGGCTTCCGCGGCAATCCGCCGCAGCTCACCGTCAGCGCGCCCCCGCTGCGCCCGTACTTCATCGAGCACGGCTACGCCTGGGCCGCGTCCAGCTACAGCCGCAACGGCTACGAGCCCGGCGTCGCCGCGCGGGACACGCTCGCGCTCGAGCTGATCTTCGCGCAGCGCGTCGCGCGGCCGCGCTTCAGCTACATCGACGGCGAGTCGATGGGTGGCAATGTCGTCACCTTCTCGCTCGAGCACTTCCCGACCGCGTACGACGGCGCGCTCAGCGAGTGCGGCGTCGTCTCCGGCCCCGAGGTGCTCGATTACTTCGCGAGCTGGGCCGCGCTCGCGCAGTACTTCAGTGGCACGCACTTCATCGACGACACGATGACGTCCGCCGGCCTGGACACGGCCTTCTCCCAGCGCGTCCTCCCCGCACTCGGCACGCCGGACGCGCCGACGGACGCCGGCAGGGCGTTCACCGACGCGATCATGCGCCTCACCGGCGGCCCGCGCCCCTTCTTCGAACAGGGTCTGGCACACCAGTTCGGCGCGAACTTTACGGTGATCGCGCACGCTGCAGAGCTGGCCGGCCCTTCGAGCGGCGCCGCGCAGAACAACGACACGCTCTACACGCTTGGCCCCGGCTTCGCTCCCGCAGCCGATCAGCTCAACCGCGAGATCGACCGTTTCGTGCCGGCGCCCGCCTATCGTGACGCCGCGGCGTATCCCGAGTTCCAGCCGATGACCGGCGAAATCGAGCGGCCGCTCATCACGCTCCACGGCACAGGCGATCTCTTCGTCCCGATCGGGCTCGAGCAGTCGTACGCCAGGAAGGTCCACAGCGCCGGCCGTGACCACCTCCTGGTCCAGCGTGCGGTGCGGCGCGCCGGCCACTGCAACTTCAGCGATGGTGAGCGCGAGCGCGCCTTCGACGACCTCGTCGCCTGGGTCGAGCAGGGCCGCCGCCCCGAAGGCGAAGACCTTAGCGGCGATCTCAGCAACGCGGGTCTGCGCTTCACGGCGCCGTTCGAGACCAACGACCCATCGCTCGCCCCTGATGCAGGGGCAGTCCGCGGCGCGCGCTAACCCTCAAGCCCTACCCGCTGACAGAACTGTTACGCGTTTGCAACGCCGCGTGCTAGCAATGATACGTCGCGGACACGTCGGCCTGTGTATGGTAGAGCAACGGCCCTCGCGCCGCGTCGGGGAGCTTTCTAAGGACCTGCGTGACCCGACGTTTCTCCATCACAATTCTCGCCTCACTGCTTCTTGCCGGAGTGCTGGGCGCGTGGCAATGGCTGGGAGACGCTAGCGGCGGCGCGCGCCCGGTCTTAGGGTCGCAGCTAGAGCTAGCGACACCGACGTTCACGCCCAAGCCGCCTGGGTGGCAGACGCCCCGGCCGCTGCCCATAACGCCAACCAGCGTCAGCTACGTGCGCACCAACCCTGCGTTCGAGCCGCTGCCCGGCGCTCGAGCCGTCTACGGTCAGTACCAAGGCGGCACCTATCAGATTGAGGTACCGGACGATTGGAACGGCGACGTCGTCTACTTCGCGCACGGCCTCCGCGAAAACTGGCCCGAGCTCACGGTGACGGCGCCTCCGCTTCGCCAGCATTTCATCGACCTCGGCTTTGCCTGGGCCGCGTCGAGCTATAACCGTAACGGCTACGAGCCGGGCGCCGGCGCGCGCGACACGCTCGCCCTCCAGCCCGTCTTCGAGCGGCGGGTGGGAATCCCGCGGTTTAGCTACATCAACGGCGAGTCGATGGGTGGAAATGTCGTTGCGCTATCGCTCGAACAGTACCCCACCGCCTACGATGGTGGCCTGAGCGAGTGCGGCGCGCTCTCGGCCACCGAGGAGCTTGGCTACTTCGTGAGTTGGGCCGCGCTCGCGCAGTACTTGAGCGGCGTCCACTTCATCGATCCGCTGACGCCTCAGCAGCTCACGGCGGTTCTGAGGGCGCAGGTGATCCCTGCACTCGGCACGCCGCCCGCATTCACGGACGCCGGCCACGCCTTTGTCGACGCGATGATGCGCCTGAGCGGCGGGCCCCGCCCGTTCTTTGCCGAGGGCTTCGCCAAATACTACTTTGCAAACTTCTACATCATTTCGCACGCGCTCCAGATCGGCGGCAACTCGAGCGCTGCAGGAAGCAATCAAGGCATCCGCTACACCCTGGACACGGGCCTTTCCGTCGACGCCGATCAGCTGAACCGTGAGATCGAGCGGTTTGCTCCCGTGCCTCCTTACACAAGCGCCGTGAAATTTCCTGAGTTCCAGCCCATGACCGGCGCGATCGAGCGACCGCTGCTCACGCTGCATGATACGGGCGACTTGCTCGCTCCCATCTCAATCGAGCAGTCGTACGCTAAGAGTGTCCGTGCCGCCGGCCGGGATGACCTGCTGGTGCAACGTGCCGTCCGCCGCGCAGGCCACTGCAACTTCAGCAGGGCCGAGCGCGAGCGCGCCTTCGACGACCTCGTCACCTGGGTCGAGCAGGGCCGCCGCCCCGAGGGCGAAGACCTCAGCGGCGACCTCACCAACGCCGGCCTCCGCTTCACGACGCCGCTCGAGCCCAACGACCCATCCATCGTGGCGCCAAGCATCGCAAGCGGGCAGCCATAGAAGAGAGCTTTAGCTCCGTCGCCGGCGCAGCTACACTATCGCCATGGCCGGCAAAGACCTGATCGAACGCGCGAAATACCAGCCGCTGCGCTCCACGCCGCCCGACCCCATCACCGAGGCGCTGGAGACCTTCCCCTACGGCCTTTACATCGTCGGCTCGCGCGGCGCCGATGGCACGCTCAACGCTATGATGGCCGACTGGATGATGCAGGTCTCCTTCCGCCCGCGGCTCGTTTGCTGCTCCGTCGAGAACGACGCGACAACGCTGCGCTTCATCCGCGAGACGAACGCCTTCAGCGTGAACGTGCTGCCCGTCGACGCGAAGGCGCTCGCGTCGCACTTCGCCCAGCCGCGCGACGCGTCGAAGATCAAAGGCCGCTCCGACGAGGAGCGCGCCAAGGTGTACGACAAGCTCGCCGGCGTCGCCTACGCGCGCGGCGAGCAGACCGGCTGCCCGCTGCTCGACGACGCGCTCGCCTGGCTCGAATGCGAGGCGGAGCAGTTCGTCCCCGCCGGCGACCACACGCTCGTTATCGGCCGCGTCTTGCACGGCGCCGTCCTGATCGACGGCGACGCGCTGACACAGAAGGACCTCGGCTGGGAATACGGCGGCTGAGTCGTGCCCGGCTTCGAAGCGCCCCTCAGGATTCCTCGAAGCTCGAAGCTCGAAACTCGAATGCAGAAGATCGAACCTCGAACTTCGAGCCTCGAACTGCGAAGATCAACCGCCGCATGATCGTAACTGCCCACGCCGCCTGCAAGGGCCACGCCCCGGAGAACACGCTCGCCGGCATCCGCGCCGCGCTGCGGCTCAAGGCAGACGCGATCGAGGTCGACCTCCACTGCACTCGCGATCGCGTCCCCGTCCTGATCCACGACGCCACCTTGGACCGCACCACGGACGGCGCCGGCGAGATCGCCGCACTGACGCTGCGACAGGCGCGCAAGCTCGACGCCGGCGCGGGCGAGCGCATTCCCGCGCTGCGCGAAGTCCTCGACGAAATCAACGGCCGGGCGCTCCTCGTCCTCGAGATCAAAGCGCCTAACATCGAGAAGGAAGTCCTCGCGGTCGTGCGCCGCGCCCGCGCCCTCGACCACTGTGTCGTCCACTCGTTCTCGCCGAGGATCATCGCGCGCGTGCGAGAGCTGGAGCCGCGCATGCCCTGCTCGCTCCTCACCGGCGGCCGCGGCACGGACAACCCGCAGAAGCTCTTCGACCTCGCGCTCTCGATCAACGCGCAGGGCGTCGCCGTCAACCACGAGTCCGTCACGCCGCAGCTTGTCCGCGCCGCCCACCTGCGCGAGCTGCGCTTCTCCACCTGGACCGTGAACAGTGAGAAAGACGTGCGCCGCGTCGCCCGCGCCGGCGTCGACGCGATTACCAGCGACTACCCGGACCGCGTCCGCCGCTGGCTAAAGGCGCTTTAGAGGCGACCTTCAGGTCGCCACAGCGTAGCCCCTGGCCTCCGCTATCGAGGCTCGAACGTCGGAACGTCGAGCCCCTACAGAGCTCGCCTGTTAAACGCGAAGCCCTAGCACGTCAGCTGCACGGCAATGCTGTTCTGGTCCGCCAAGGCCTGCAGCACCTGGCACGCTGTCGAGAAGCTATCGAACGCGGCCGTATCGGCGCTGTTCAGCAACTCCCCCAGCGCCGCTGCATCCGCGGCGCCAGTCGCGCCGGTCCGCAAATCGGCGAACGCCCCTCGCACGTCATCGGTCGCCTGGATCAGCGCCTCATGCGCCTGCTGCGCGGCGTCCGGCGGCTTGATCGCCTTCAGCTTGTCCACCCCGCCTCCCCATGTCTCGACGCTTGCGTCGAGATAGTCCAGCGTCTGCTGCTTGTCCTGGAACGCCTGCGGATACTGCGTCGAGATGGTGGTGTACTGCGAGTTGATCTCTTGCTGGACGCCGTTCAGCGCCTGGAAGTACCCCTCCAGCGATGACGAGCCTCCGCCCCCGCTCGAGCCGAAGATGAGCGCAGCCGCGACGCTCGCTGCAATCAAGATCACCACGGCCGCCGCGAGCGGTAGCAAGTTCTTCACCTTCATGACACCCTCCCAACGCTAGCCCGCTGCTAGCAGTCCAAGTCTACGCTAATGCCGCGCTCCGTGCCCGCCTTCTCCAGTGCCAGACACGTATCACTCGTTTGCTTACTCGCGTCCATCGACTCCTGGCTGTTCAGCACCTCGCTGACCTGGCTGAACGACGTCGCGCCGGCGATTGACTTCGCGCTCTTCTCCGACCCTTTCACCGACTCTCGCAGCGCATCGACGGCCGCGTCGTGTTCGTCCTCCACCTCCGCCGGCGGCCGCAGCCGCTCCATTCCATCGAGCAGGTCCCGGAACGTCGCGACCCGTTCGGGATAGACCTCCTGAATCTTCGCCAGCGCCTCCGCCTCCGGCAGGCGCTCCGCTAGCTGCCGCCCGATCTCCTGGAACCGCGCCTGCGCCGTGTTGTCGATCGCATCCAGCTGCTGGAAGTACTGCTCCAGCGTGAGCGGCGGTCCGGCGCTGCCGCTGCTGTCTCCGCCGCCGCACGCCAGCGTCAGCGCCGCAGCGGTCGCAACGACCGGCAGCAGCAAGGCGCCGTGCCCTCGCATCATCGATCGCAGGCGAGATCAACGGCTACGCTGTTCGTATCCGCGATGCTCTGCAACGCGGCGCATGTGGCTTCCAGCGCAGTGGAGATCTCCGTGAACTCCGGACTGGTGAGCGGGGCGAACACATCAGCCACCGTTTGCGCCGCCTCGATCGCCGGCAGCGCCTCCTCAATCAGGTCGGAAGCCGCCTGGAAGCCCGCAATCGTCTCCTCGTGGGGAGTGACCGCTTCGGCCGGTGGGTCCATTGCTTGCAGCGCCGCCACGAACTCATCGATCGCCACCTTGATCTCCTGGAAGATGCCGGGCGCATCATCCAGCGTGGTCTCGTCGAGCGCTGCCAGCTGCGCATCGGCCGAATCACCCGCTACTCGGTACGCGTTCTCCGCCTCGTCCAGCTGCTGAAAATACTCCTCCAGCGCCGATCCGCCGTCTCCGCTGCCGTCGTCAGTCGCGGCTGCCGTCGCCGTCGGCCGGGGAGTCTCGCGGTCATCTCCGCCCACATCCGCCGTCGCCGTGGGGCGGGCACCGTCCCCGTCGCCGTCCCCGCCGCAGGCCGCCAACGCAAGGCCGATAAAGAGCAGAACGCCGCATGATGCGAGGGCCACTGCGTTTCGCCAGTTCATGTTTCTCCTTTGCTGGGGCTGGGAATCAGCGTATAGACTCGCGGCAGTATACCAAGGCACCAGCTACGGGCCAGATTCGTTGACACCCTTCGAAATGCCACGTTACACTGCCCGCGCTCGGGCGAAACAAGCGACCCGCAGGCACGGACATACGAGGGAGCGCCAACTTGGACGAGAAGGGACACGTCGATCGCGCTTCCGTCGCAGTTGTTTCGCCTTAGAAAGCGAAAACAAGCGAGCAATCACCATGAGCGACAGCAAACGCGACTGGCTCGACACCACCTACCGGCAAGCGACCGAGCGCACGCCGGAGCGGGACGCCGCCTTCCAGACCAGCGCCGGCCAGCCCGTCGAGCCGCTCTACGGCCCCGAAGACATCGCCGCCGCCAGCGACGGCTTCGACTACGCCGGCCAGCTCGGCTTCCCCGGCGTCTTTCCCTACACCCGAGGCATTCAGCCCACTACGTACCGCGGCAAGCTCTGGACCATGCGCCAGTACGCCGGCTTCGGCTCCGCCGAGGAGTCCAACCAGCGCTACAGGTACCTGCTCTCCCAGGGCCAGACCGGACTCTCCGTCGCCTTCGACCTGCCCACCCAGATCGGCTACGACGCGGACGACGAGATGGCGCTGAGCGAAGTCGGCAAGGTCGGCGTCTCGATCTGCTCCATCCTCGATATGGAGACGCTCTTTGACGGCATCGCGCTCGAAGACGTCACCACGTCGATGACGATCAACGCGACAGCCTCGATCCTGCTCGCGCTCTACGTCGCCGTCGCGAAACGGCAGGGCGCCGACCTGTCGAAGATCGGCGGCACGACGCAGAACGACATCCTCAAGGAGTACATCGCGCGCGGCACCTACGCCTTCCCTCCCCGCCCGTCGATGCGCCTCATCACCGACGTCTTCACCTGGTGCACGGACAACCTCCCATCCTGGAACACGATCAGCATCAGCGGCTACCACATGCGTGAGGCCGGCTGCACCGCCGCGCAGGAGGTCGGCTTCACCATCGCGAACGCGATCGCTTACGTCGAGGCCGGCCTCGCCGCCGGGCTCAAGTTCGACGACTTCGCGCCGCGCCTCGCCTTCTTCTTCGCCTGCCACTCGCTCTTCCTGGAAGAGATCGCCAAGTTCCGCGCCGCGCGCCGCCTCTGGGCCAAGGTTGCCCAGGAGCGCTTCGGCGCGAAGGACCCGCGCTCGATGATGATGCGCTTCCATACCCAGACCGGCGGCGCCACGCTCACCGCGCAGCAGCCCGACAACAACATCGTGCGTACGGCATTCCAGGCGCTCGCCGCCGTGCTGGGCGGGACGCAGTCGCTGCACACCAACTCCAAGGACGAAGCGCTCGCGCTCCCCACGCAGGAGTCCGCCGAGCTCGCCCTGCGCACGCAACAGATCATCGGCTACGAGACCGGCGTCGCGGACACCGTCGATCCGGTCGCCGGCTCGTACTACATCGAAAAGCTCACCGACCAGGTCGAGGCGGGCGCGCTCGAGTACATCAAGCGCATCGACGCGATGGGCGGCTCGCTCGTCGCGATCGAGCAGGGCTTCCAGGCCCGCGAGATCCAGGAGAGCGCCTTCCGCCTGCAGAAGGACATCGAGGCGAAGCGCCGCGTCGTCGTCGGCGTGAACGAGTACCTCGAGCAGGAGCCGCCGATCGCCGGCCTGATGCGCGTCGACCCGCAGGTCGGCGAGCGGCAGCGCGCCCGCCTCGCCAAGCTGCGTGCCGATCGCGATCCCGCTCAGGTCGAAGCGCTCCTCGCGCATCTCAAGCAGGCCGCCACCGGCACCGAAAACCTGATGCCGGTTCTGATCGAGTGCGTCGAGCACTACGTCACCCTCGGCGAGATCTGCCGCGTCCTGCGGAGCGTCTGGGGCGAATACCAGGGCACCCTGGCGATCTAGCGTCATGGGCGCGTTTCGGGTCACAATCGAGATCGGAGATAAGACGGGGCAGCGCTTCATTGAGCTCGACGCATTAGTGGACACGGGCGCCACGTACACCTGGATACCAGCGTCCATACTCAATCAGCTCGGCCACGTGCCGGACGAGCAACGGCCCTTCGTGCTCGCCGACGGCCGCGACGTGACGTACGGTCTCGCGTGGCTTCCCGTGCGATTCGACGGGCGGGTCCGCCCAACACCAGTGACCTTCGGCGACGAGGGAACGGAGCCGCTCCTTGGCGTCGTCACGCTAGAGGAGTTCGGTCTTGGGGTTGATCCCGTAAATCAACGGCTTGTGCCGACGCCGGCGATGCTGAAAAGCCATCGGCCCCTCTCGGACTAGTTTCGATCACCTCACATCACCATCCGGAGGAAGCATCATGACCGACAAGAAGTCAACGCTCGATCTGCTCAACACCGAATACGCCAACTTCCAGGACGCCATCAAGGGCCTCGACCGCGAACAGCTCCAGCGCGTCTTCTACGGCGACTGGTCCGTCAGGGACATCGTCGCCCACCTGCTCGGCTGGGAGCGCGAGATGGCGGAAGCGCTGCGCCGCATCGCGCGCGGCGAACGGCCCACGCCCGAAGGCGTCGATTACAGCAACTCGGACGACTGGAACGCCAAGTTCTCGGCGCGCCTGCGGCAGCAGCTCCCCACCACCGTCCTCGCCGAGTGGGGCCAGGTGCACCAGAC
>JBIOYF010000135.1:0-16318 GCA_044870035.1 Dehalococcoidia bacterium | reverse complement strand
ACGCCCTGCCCGCCGGACTGGGAACCGGGGCCGACGCCGGGCTACTGCGTCCACGGTACGCCCCCAAATGCCACGTGGACGGCGACCCCCTGCCCGACCGGCAAAGTGCCGGACACGTTCGGCGGCTCCGGCTGCGGCACGCCCACGGCCACGCCGACGTCACAACGGCCGTGGGGTGCGCAGGTAACGCTGGTCGATCACTACCCGAGCCCGGCGGTCTCCGGCCAGAAGAAGACGTGGGCGTTTGAGATCGAGAACATTGGCTCGCAGTATGGCTGCGAGCCCCACGAAGTCGCGTTCAGCGCTGAGTTGACCGGGCAATCCTACGCGACCTTCTACCGGTCGACAACGCTGGCCTGCCACGAAACGGCCGAGGTCACCGTGTCTTCAATCGTCACCGTGCCGCTTGGTCAGACGGTGAGCATTACTGCGCACGCGCAAGCCGGCGCTCAGTCCGGCAACACGATCGAGGTCTCGGACAACGTGGTCAACCCGCCCCCGCCGACTCCCGCACGCACGCTCGGTGACTTCAACTGCGACGGCACCGTGAACGCGATCGATGCGACGCTGGTCCTGCAGGTCAGCGCTGGCCTGGCCGTCCCCCTGCCCTGCACCGGCGACGGCGACGTGAATCACGACGGCATGCTGAACTCAATCGACGCGTTCCTCATGCTGCAGTATCATGCCGGGCTGATTGCGGAGTTCCCGTAGCTCCATCCGCGTTCGAGCTTCCAGCCTCTAGCTTCCAGCTTCCAGGGTTACCAGCCGCTGGTCTTGCCGATGAACGCTGTCAGCAGCCGCTCGGCCTGCTCCGGCGTGAGCAGATCGTCCAGCGTGCGCAGCCGGTCGTCGACGTAGGCCTGGGCGCTCTCCGGGTCGATCACGTCGTCGCTGGCGGCGGCCTCCTCGACGAGCGCGGTAGCGATCTCGTCGCAGCGCTCGTCGATCAGCGCCCGCAGCGCCTGCGGGTCGGGGTCGGCGCGGTCCGGCGAGCCGAAGCGCGCGGCGAATACGTCTGTGCCGGCCAGGCGGGCGAGCTGGTGGAGAAGCTCTCGACGCGGGATCATCGTCTCGATGATAGCAGCAAAGCGCGGGCCTGAAGACCCGCGCTTCGTCTCACTTCACGTTGGAGTCTGAAGAACCCCGGCCTATGAGACCGGCGCTTCTCCTGCCGGCGTCGCCGTGCCCTTGATCTTGTTGTAGCAGTTGCTGCAGTAGACCGGCCGGTCGCCGCGCGGCTGGAAGGGTACCTCGGTCATCATGCCGCACTCGGCGCAGGTGGCCGGGTGCATCTGACGAGGCGTCCGGCCGCCGAAGCTGGCGAAGACGCCGTAGCGCACGTAGCCGTCCTCGGGCTCCGCCAGCCGGCTCGTCTTTCGGGCGGACCGGCAGGAAGGGCAGCGGACGGGCTCGTTCTGGAGGCCCTTGCTGGCGTAGAACTCCTGCTCGCCGGCGGTAAAGAGGAAGGTCTTCGCGCAATCTCGACAGGTCAGCTGTTTGTCGGCGAAACTCACGTGAGGATTCCTTTCTGTCCGGACATACAAGAAACGGCCTGTCGGGCCGCTTCGAGTCTGACCGAGCTGTCCCCAGTATAGCGAACCTGGTAGGAGAGCGCAATGAACGCCGTTCAGCAGGCGGAAGTGAGCTTGGTAGCAGCGCCAGGATTCGAACCTGGGACCCGTCGATTATGAGCCGACTGCTCTGCCACTGAGCTACGCTGCCACGCCTGGGAGTATATCAGCGCATTTGAACTCGCGACAAGACACGTACTACACGTATACAATGGCCCGTGCAGCAAAGGAGGTCATCGATGGCCCACGAAGCATCCACCGAAAAGTCAGCGCTCCCAGACCGGCAGGCCATCCGCGCCGAGATCGAATCGACTCAGACGCAGTATCACAAGTTGTTGGGCTCGTTGTCCGATGAGGATTGGCGCAGGAAGAGCGCCAATCCGGCCTGGTCTGTGGGTCAGCTCATGTGGCACGTGAGCCGCGGCATGGAGTTCTTCACCCAGGCCGTCGAGTACTGCCGGAAGGGCAAAGGACCCAACCCACCGTCCTGGCTGATCGCGCCTGGCAACATGCTGCTGACCCGATTCGGTTCTCGTGGCGCCACGCGGGCATCCGCCGGCGAGAAATACGACCGGGGGCACGAGGCGCTGCTCGCCTGCCTGGGCGGCATTCGCGATGACGAGTGGTCGAAGGGCGCGCGTATCTACGGTAACGACTACACCATCGCGTCGACATTCCCGCAAGTGGCGGAGCACTACCGCGAGCACGAGACCGACATCCTGAAGGGATTGGGGCGGCGCTAGCGCACGCTTGCTTGGCCTGTCCGGCGTGGCCTACACTCGATCCGTACAGGCTGCGACGGAGACGAGTAGGCCGAATCGATAGCCGCTCAGCGAGCCCGGCATGGTGAGAGCGGGCGCGGACAGCTCGGCTGAAGATCACTCCTGAGCCGCCGACCGAACGCGCAGAGCGCGTTAGAACCCAGATCCAAGAACCTAGAACCCTAACAGCCCGGTTCTCGGTTCCAACTTCTTGGTTCTGCGCCGTAGGCGCCTAGTAGGCTCGGCCGGAACGCCCACCGTTAGCACGGGCGGCGACGTGATGGCGTCGCGCAAGAGGGCTCTCGCGGGCCAGGCTCAGCCTGGCGGAACGCGGGGGAACGAGGGTGGTACCGCGGGTTTGCGCCCGTCCCTTACGAGGGACGGGTGTTTTATTGTAGCGCTCCTTCTCCCCTCTACCTCAGCGAGGAGAGGGACACGGGGGTAAGGGAGGTCTAATGTTTAGCCCCGTCGATCCGAAGCCCGACTTCCCTGCCCTGGAGCGCGAGCGCCTGCGCTGGTGGGACGAGCACGACATCATCGCGCAGTACCTGCGCCGCAACGAGCCGTCGCCGGAGCGCTGGTCGTTCATCGACGGGCCGATCACGGCCAACAACCCGATGGGCGTGCACCACGCCTGGGGCCGCACGTACAAGGACGTCTTCCAGCGCTTCAACACCATGCGCGGCTTCCGCCAGCGTTACCAGAACGGCTACGACTGCCAGGGCCTCTGGATCGAAGTCGAGGTCGAGCGTGAGCTGGGCTTCACGTCGAAGCTCGATATCGAGGCCTACGGCATCGATAAGTTCGTCGAGGCGTGCAAAGCGCGCGTGCAGAAGTTCGCGGCGCAGATCACGCAGCAGTCGGTCCGGCTGGCGCAGTGGATGGACTGGGAGAACAGCTACTTCACCAACTCGGACGAGAACAACTACGCGATCTGGCACTTCCTGAAGCGCTGCCATGAGCAGGGCTGGCTCTACAAGGGCAACGACAGCATGCCCTGGTGCCCGCGCTGCGCGACGGGCCTTTCCAACATGGAGATCGTGACCGAGGGCTACCAGGAGCTGACGCACCCCAGCGTCTACCTGAAGCTTCCGCTGAACGAACGCGAAGGCGCGCTGCTCGTCTGGACGACAACGCCGTGGACGCTCGCCGCGAACGTCGCGGCCGCGGTGCATCCGGAGCTGATCTACGCGCGCGTCCGCCAGGGCAACGACGTTGTGTACCTATCGAAAGCGACGCTTGGTGTATTGAAGGCTGACTACACCGTCGAGGCGGAGCTGCCCGGCCGCGAGCTGGTCGGCCTGACGTACCGCGGCCCGTTCGACGAGCTGCCGGCGCAGGAGGGCGTCGTGCACCGCGTGATCGAGTGGGATGAGGTGAGCGAGGACGAGGGCACGGGCATCGTCCACATCGCGCCGGGCTGCGGGCAGGAGGACTTCGCGCTGAGCAAGCAGTTCGACCTGCCGGTGATCATGCCCATCGACCAGTTCGGCGTTTACACCGATGGCTTTGACTTCCTCAGCGGGCAGTTCGCGGGCGACGTCGCGCCGGCGGTCTTCGATTCGCTGCGCGACAAGGGCATGCTCTATCGCACGGAGGACTACACGCACCGCTACCCGGTCTGCTGGCGCTGCGGCAGCGAGCTGGTCTTTCGCGTCGTCGACGAGTGGTTCATCAACATGGACGGCGTCGACACGTCGAGCGGCGAGAAGCTGCGCGAAAAGATCATGGCGATCACCGAGAGGATCCGCTGGATCCCGGAGTTCGGCCTGGCGCGAGAGCTGGACTGGCTGCGCAACATGGATGACTGGATGATCAGCAAGAAGCGCTACTACGGCCTGGCGCTGCCGATCTATCCGTGTGAGTGCGGCCACGTCGACGTGATCGGCGGGCGCGATGAGCTGCACGAACGCGCGGTCGAAGGCTGGGAGCGTTTCGAGGGACACTCGCCGCACCGCCCGTGGGTCGACGCGGTGAAGATCGCCTGCTCGAGCTGCGGCAAGCCAGTCGCGCGCATCGCGGACGTCGGCAACCCGTGGCTCGATGCGGGCATCGTGCCGTTCTCGACCATCCGTTACGGCACCGACCGGTCGTACTGGGAGCAGTGGTTCCCCGCCGAGTTCATCGTCGAGGCCCTGCACGGGCAGTTCCGCAACTGGTTCTACGCACTGCTCGCGATGAGCACCGTGCTCGAAAACCGCGAGCCGTTCCGCACAGTGCTCGGCCACGGCCAGGTGCGCGACGAGCACGGCGAAGACATGCACAAGAGCAAGGGCAACGCTATCTGGTTCGATGAGGCGGCCGACAAGATGGGCGTCGACCCGATGCGCTGGCTCTTCCTGCGCCACAACCCCGCGCACAACCTCAACTTCGGCTGGGGCGCCGGCGACGACATCCGCCGCTCGCTCATCCTGACGCTCTGGAACACGTACGCGTTCTTCGTCTCCTACGCGAACATCGACGGATGGACGCCGCCCTCCCCCTCCACCCCAGGGGCCAAGGGCCAAGGGCCAGGGGCCAGGGAAAACGAGCTCGATCGGTGGTTGCTGTCGGAGCTGAATCAGCTGGCGGCGGACGTGACGGCGTCGCTGGCCGAGTACGAGACGATGACGCCGTGCCGCCGGATCGAGTCGTTCGTCGAGGACCTATCGAACTGGTACGTGCGGCGCAGCCGGCGCCGCTTCTGGAAGTCGGAGGACGACGCCGACAAGCAGTCGGCCTACGAGACGCTCCACGAGACGCTCGTTACGCTGGCCAAGCTGCTCGCACCGCTGATGCCGTTCATGGCAGACGAGCTGTACCAGAACCTCGTGCGCGCCACGGACCAGAACGCTCCGACGTCGGTCCACCTGTGCGACTGGCCGGTCGCGGACGCATCGATAATCGATGCGGTGCTGAACGACGAGGTGCGGCTGGTGATGCGGCTCGCGTCGCTTGGGCGTTCGGCGCGCGCGAAGGCGCAGATGAAGGTGCGACAGCCGCTGCCGCGCATGTTCGTCAAGGTGCGCTCGCAGGTCGAACAGGACGCGCTCGCGCGCATGGAGTCGCAGCTCACCGACGAGCTGAACGTGCGCGCGATCGTCCCGATCCGCGACGAATCCGACTTTCTCAACTACGACGTCAAGCCGAACCTGCCCGTGCTCGGCCCGAAGTACGGCGCCGACGTCGGAACGATCCGCCAGGCGCTTGCGCAGCAGGACCCGAACGCCGTCGCCGCGGCGATCGCGCAGGGCCACACGATCGAGGCGGCCGGCCACCAGCTCGAGCCGGGTGAGGTGCTGGTGACCACCGTCGAGAAGGAGGGCTTCGCGTCGGCGCAGGAGGGTGGCTACGTCGTCGTGCTCGACACGGAGATCAGCGATGAGCTGCGCGACGAAGGCCTCGCGCGCGAGATCGTGCACCGGATCCAGAACCTGCGGCGAGACGCCGGCTTCGACATCTCCGATCGGATCACCACGTACTGGCAGTCGGACGGCGACCCTTCGGCAGGCTCAGGGCAGGCTCTGCGCCGCGTGCTGCAAGCGCACGCGAAGTACGTGCAAGACGAGACGCTGTCTGTCGCGCTCGTCGAAGGCGCGCCGCCGCCGAGTGCGCATCGCGAAGAGCAGGCGCTGGACGGCCACGAGGTTACGCTAGGAGTGGAGAAGGCATGACAACGTCTTGTAGCGGCGACCTTCAGAGCCTGCCCTGAGCCTGCCGAAGGGTCGCCACGTCGGCATCTGTGTAACACTGTGTTCATCTGTGGCCAGTTCATTGGAGTGAGGGCATCGTGACCCAACGCGACCAGATCCGACTAACCGACGCCGAGCTCCGCGACTACCTCCAGCGTTCGCGCGCGATCATCATCAACAGCATCGGCCCCGACGGCGTGCCGCACCCGATGCCGATGTTCTACGCGGTCGAGACCGACGGCGCGATCGTCATGTCGACGTACACGAAGAGCCAGAAGATTCAGAACTTAAAACGCGACCCACGCGTGAGCCTGCTCGTCGAGGACGGCGCGAAGTACTTCGAGCTGCGCGGCGTCGTGCTCTACGGCCGCGCGGAGCTGATCGACGACACGGACGAGGTGGCGCGCATTCTCGCGGCCGTCGCCTTGCGTCAGGGCGAGCCGTCGGACGAGTCGCCCGACGCGCTCGCCGGACGCCGGAGAATGGCATCGAAGCGCACCGGCATCCGTGTGCGGCCGCAGCGCATCGTGTCCTGGGACCACCGGAAGTTGGTGGGCGGCTAACGCCACAGCAGCACCCACCCCTCCTGAGCACCTCGGCTATCCTTCCCTGCTTCCCGTCCAAAAGTGTTCGAGATTTGACAGGCCATCACTCATCGACCACAATGGCTTCCGCAGACACCCGAGGGGAAGACAAACGTGCGCGTGCAGTTACTATTCGGCTTGCTACTTGCGCTCTTGGCGTCTGGCATCATGCCACGGTTAACGGCGAGCGGCGCCAATTCGCTTGGCTTGATAAACAATGCAGGCGACGCAGCCTCGCTAAGCATAGGTTCTGCCACGCTGTTTCCGGGACAGGAAGCGAGTCTCATGGTAACCGCGAGCGCGCCCGGCGCAGCTCTCGGT
Source organism: Dehalococcoidia bacterium (assembly GCA_044870035.1). Taxonomy (GTDB): domain Bacteria; phylum Chloroflexota; class Dehalococcoidia; order DSTF01; family RBG-16-68-14; genus JBBDXS01. The sequence continues at coordinate 9,410 of JBIOYF010000135.1, read as the reverse complement.
GACTTCTCCGTGGATGTTCATTTTGACGCGACTCTAGTCGTCGTAACGAACTGTGTCGCTGCGCCCCAAGCTCAGGCTGTCTGCAATCCGGCGCTCGCCCCCGGTGCAGTGAGACTTGCCGGCAACTTTACGCCGGGCCTCACCGGCTCAATCACGCTGGGAACCATTACGTTCGCAGCAGGGCCTAATGGTGGCTTCACCAGTCTCAGTCTGAGCGTTGACGTCCTGGCGGATCCTGAAGGTCATGACATACCGGTCAGTGTCACGAATGGCTCTATTACGATCACTACCGCGCCGCCATCGCCCACAAATACGCCCGCCACCACGGGCACGCCGGTGCCGCCGACTAACACGCCGGTACCGCCGACAAGCACTGCCGTGCCGTCCACAGCCACGCGGCCGTTACCCACGGAAACACCGGTCGCGGGGCCGTCGGCCACCGACACGCCAACAAACACGCCACCAGGTCTCCCCCACACGGGTCCTGGCGAGCCGACGGACACGCCAGCACCGCCGGCCACACCTACCGCGGCCGAGGCGGCCACACCAGAGAAAACGCCTGTAAAGGACTTCATACTGGAAATTTCCTGGCCGCCAAGCCACATTCCAGCTGGCAATAAGGTCGTACTTGGCGTTGATTTGCACATGCCAGAGCTCTCTGTCACAGCTAATCTGGGTATTGCTGGCAACGTAGCGCAAGTGAAGGGACCAGAAGGAATAGCTTTCCCCATTTACTTTGAGGGTTCCAGCGCCACTGTCCTAACCCTGCACGTCGACCCTGGTAAGAATTTTTCCGTGGACTACTCTCCTGATCAAGAGCAAGAGATGCGCGCGGATACGCAAGAAATACGGTGGGATGTCGGACTTACGCCGGAGCGCCAGGCTTCCGGCAAACAAAAGGTTACTCTCACGTTGACCCAAAGGCTCGCAAGCAACCACCCGATTCCTGGAACAATCAGGCCCCAGCACTTCTATCACGACATAACCGTCGAAGGACCAGGCAAGTCACACTTTGGCGATGTCATGAACGTCCTCAGATGGGCGCTTCCGGCTGGTGGCCTTCCTTCCCTCGCGATAGCAATAGGTTTCATTGTCGCTAAGAGACAGCGCATCCGTGAATTCCTACGAGAGAGCTTTGGCGGTCGTAGGGGCGGTAGGAGGCGTCCGCCTAAGACAAAGGATTGACTCGCCGCACTACCCACGCGTTCGTCGCGTACAGCGCCGCCAGCGCCGCACCCACGCTCGCGCCCACCATGGCTCCCGCGACGAGATGCACGCCGATCAGTCCGGCCGCGATCGCCGCGCGCGAGTGGTAGTCGCCGAAGTCGAGATCGCTGCCACGCGGCAACGCGATCGCCACATGGGTCCCTTCCGCCAGCCCGAACATCAGCGTCCCGATCGCGGCGCCCGCCAGCACGAGGGCGAGCGGCAGCGCGATCGATCTAGCGAGGTACGCCACGCTGAGCGTCGAGACGATGATCGCCGGCACGGACACGACGAAGAGCACCGGCGGCGTAAGGTGCGCGAACTCCGCCCAGACACCGATCGCGAGGGCGACGAGCGGCGTGATGAGGAGCCCAGCGCTTGCGTACCGCGAAGCCTTCATGCGCTCAGTCTAGCGCCGTCCGACCAACGGCAGGACAGGTCCATCAGTCGGGCATCGAATTCAGGATCTCGAGCAACTGCTCTTCCGTCACGCCGCCGTGGAGCGGCACGCTGGCCTCGATCTCGACGCTGTGCTGGCGCCAGGTAATGTCCAACACTTCGCTGCCGGACCCGCCGACTACGCGCCGCTGGCCATCGAAGCCGTTGACCCGCACCGGCGTCGCGCCGGACGCGTCTGCGGGCGCGGTGCTGCGCCGCTCCGTCAGCTTCAGACGGAAGTCCGCGCCCCGGAACGTCAGCTCGACGTCGATAATCACGCTTGGGCAGAGCACCGAGCGGTGGATCAGGGGCGGAAAGGCCTGTACGCCGGGCGGCAGCTCTTGCGGCAGCAGCACGTCGAAGCCGAGCAGCTCGCGCGCCCGCTCCAGGGTCACCTGTTCGTACGGCGCGCTTGCCGACGGCAGGATGGCGGTCCGCATATCGCAGACTGCCGCGTGCTCTGCGCTCCCTCCGCCGCAGGCCACGATTAGCAGGGCGCCCGGCGCCACCAGGCCGATCAGCGCAGCCGCGACGCGCCGCATACTAGGGCTCGGCGCGACGGCTGCTGCCTTCGCCGCGTCCTGCTCGCATCGGCGCTATGGTAGCATCTATACTGCCATGCCAGACGGGTCCGATCTGGAAGCAGTCGAGCAGTTTCACGCCGCGCTGTTGAGCAAGGAGGCCGGGGCGCTTCAGGAGCTGCTGGCGGACGACGCCGAGTGGCACGCGGCTGGTCGAAGCGCGATCGCGGGAAGCCACAAAGGTAAGGATGCGATCATCCGCCTCGTCGAGCACATCCACGCCGCAAGCGGCGGGACGTTCAGGCCGCTGCGCGCTGACTCGCACGACGTGATGGCAAGCGAGTACCACGCCGTGCTCATGGACCGCTTTCTGGCCGAGCGCGATGAGAAGCGGCTAGATACACATGTGCTGTTCGTTGTGGTGACGGAGCGCGGGAAGGTCAAGCTGTTGCTGCCCTACTTCTACGATCAGTACGCCTGGGACGAGTTCTGGCAGTAGCGGTGCCGCGCCTCTTGCTCGCCACCAATAACGCCGGCAAGGTCGCCGAGCTCCGGCAGCTGCTCGATGGCTGCGGCTGGGAGCTGGTCACGCCCGCGGACATCGGGCTGAGCCTCCAGGTCGCCGAATCAGGCCAAAGCTACGAAGACAATGCTCGCAGAAAAGCGCTACACTATGCGCAGGCCAGCGGCCTTGTTGCCCTGGCCGACGATTCCGGCCTGGAAGTCGATGCGCTGGGCGGCCGCCCAGGTATTTTTTCCGCCCGATATGCTGGGCCGGACAGAACGGATGGAGAGCGCGTGCAAGCACTGCTCGACGAGCTCAGGGACGTACCGGACGAACGGCGAACAGCTCGCTTTCGCGCTGTGATCGCCGTCGCCCGGCCGGACGGCCGCGTCGATACGGCGGAGGGCGCCGTCGAGGGGCGGATCTCGCGCGCGCCCCGGGGCGCGAACGGCTTCGGCTACGACCCGGTGTTCCTGCTGCCCGAGCGCGGCCTGACGACGGCCGAGCTGCCGCCCGACGAGAAGCACGCCGTGAGCCATCGAGGCGTTGCAGCGCGCAAGGCGCGCGCCATATTGGAGCGCTGGTTGCATGACTGAGACCTGGCTCTCCGGCGACCACATGATCCCGCTCAGGCCGCTCGATCATCGCGAGCCGTCGGAGATCGAGTCGCACGACGGGCCGGCCGAGATGCCGGAGAGCGGCCCGCTGATCGATGGCTTCGGGCGCGAGCTGAAGAACTTGCGCGTCTCGGTGACCGACCGCTGTAATTTCCGCTGTCGCTACTGCATGCCGGAGGAGGGCCTGGTCTGGCTCGGCCGCAACGACATCCTGTCGTACGAAGAGATCGAACGCCTCGTGCGGCTCTTCGTGCGTCTCGGGATCGAGGAAGTGCGCCTGACCGGCGGCGAGCCGCTCGTCCGGCGCGACCTGCCCGTCCTGGTCGAGAAGCTCTCTCGCATCGACGGGCTGAATAGCCTCTCGCTGACGACGAACGGCTTCTCCCTCAAGCAGATGGCCGGCGAGCTGGTCGAGGCCGGGCTGCAGCGGATCAACGTCAGCCTCGATACGCCGGTGCGCGAGAAGTTCCTGCACATCACGCGTCGGGACGCGCTGCCTCAGGTGCTGGAGGGGCTGGAAGAGTGCGAGAAGTACCCCCAGCTCCGGCCAATCAAGGTGAATGCCGTCGCGATGCGCGGCTTCAGCGAAGACGACGTGCTCGCGTTCGCCGAGCTGGCGCGGCGCAAGCCGTACGTCGTGCGCTGGATCGAGTTCATGCCGCTCGACGCGGAGCAGCAGTGGGACCCGAGCGACGTCCTCAGCGGCGCCGAGATCCGCTCGATCATCGAGACGCGCTACACGCTCGTACCGATCGACGACGACCGCATCGCGACGGCGCAGCGCTACGCCTTCGCCGACGGCGCAGGCGAGGTCGGCTTCATCAACCCGGTGAGCGAGCCGTTCTGCTCGACCTGCGACCGCGTGCGCCTGACCGCCGACGGCCAGTTCCGCACCTGCCTGTTCTCGCGCTGGGAGACCGACCTGCGCGCGCCGCTCCGCTCGGGCGCGTCCGACGATGAGACCGAGCAAGTGATCCGCGCCGCCGCCTGGCGCAAGGAGCTGAAGCACTACATCAACGACGCCGGCTTCCAGCGCGCCACGCGCAGCATGTCGCAAGTCGGCGGCTAGCGCACGGGCGCACAGCTGTGCGCCTCCGCCTGAGGCGGATCTTCGACCTACAGCCCTCGCCACGGGTACCTCGCGCCTCGGTGCCCGGTCGAAATCAATTGGAGTTGTTTTGCACAAAAATGGAAAACATGCGCGGGCCGGTTTGTATCTGTGAAGCGGCGATTCGTATCTAGGAAGAGTGGTCATTTTCGCACCTCTTAGGTTCGACGTTTTGTGCAAAACGGGCGGGTTCGCATAGCCACAGATTGCACAGATGACGCAGATGATGGGTGACCACGCCTCCCCGCGCCCGAATTGGCCACAGATATTCACAGATAGACACAGATGATTGGGTGACAACCCCTCCCCGCGCCCCGAATTGGCCACAGATTGCACATATGACGCAGATACTTGTCCCCACCCCAGCCCCGGCCATCATCGTTTTTTGGCGCCGGCTACGGCGAGGAGGAGGCGGTTGGCGATGCGGTCTGCGAGGCGCGTCGATTGGCAGGGAGCGGGTCTGATCCCTACTAGGGCGCATGGCCATGCGGCCCTACATGGCGGCGGAGGTCGAAGTCTGCACACGCTGCGCCTCCTATCTATGGATGCCTGGTCGAGGATAGGCAGGGCGGGGAATAGCGCCAAGCGCCGGATGGCACCGGGGAGGGGCAGCAGGCCGATACGTCAAGATGGCCACTTAGTAACACCCACTCCGTGTCGGCTCGGTGGCGACCCGGCAAGCGCTCCATCTACAGGTCCCAGCTTCGTTTCAGATTAGTGAACGATGGATAGCCTACCCCAGTCCCCGCGGAGGAATTGGGGTGGATCGGGTCGTCGCAGACTTTAAGTGCCGCCCAGGACGGCCGAAACTGTATATGGGGGATTAGGGTGGAGACTTTGCGTCAGTCCAAGGTACTCCGGGCTCTCGCCCGGCTTGCGGTCCATACCGAGATGGATGGCGTGAAGGCCATCGCCGAAGCGACGCGCATGGTCTGCTCGGCAATTGCGGCCGAGGACGTCCACCTAGTAGCTGGGGACGGTGTCCAGTTCAGGGTCTATCCCCCGGCTGACGAAGACGACCCGGTGGGATTGTCAGCCGAGGCTTCGATGACTCGGAGTATTGAGGCAAGACGAGCCGGCGGGCCAGTAGTCTATCATCTTGGCCCGGACGGTCACCCTCGCGACTTTGCTCCGGCGGATGGCCGAACGGGCGGGACACACGTCGCGCTGGCCCTCTGGCGTGGGGATGCTCTCGCCGGTTCGGTCGTGGCTACCGGCCCATGGGATCCCGGTGCAGCCCAAAGAGCAGCCCGGTTCTTGGAGCCAGCCGCCCCCGCATTGGCCATCATGCTCGAGCGCGTTGTCGACGGGGACCGCAACCAGCGAATTCGCGAGCAAATGAATGCGCTTTCCAGCGTCGCACGGGTCTTTACAGAAGCCAAGAATATGGAAGGCATTCTTCAGGACATGGCGAACGCGATCAACACCGCCACGGGCTTTCTCGCGAGCGTCGATGTCCTGGATGACGCCGGTCACATCGTCATGCGCAGCACTGGCGCCAGCCGTTATGCGGAAACACCGCTGTACGACTTATGGATCAAAATGACACAAGCGCCGGACTATGTGAGAGCGTTGATTCTGGAGGATCGAGAACCCGTCCTTCTGCCTGACCTTCACCATGACACGCGGATCTCGGAAGAAGCGAGGGAGTTCTACAGGCGAGCGTCCATCGTGTCGGGGGCTACTTTTCCGCTGCTCGTACAGAACCGAGTCATCGGACTGATGCGCGTCGGCAGCCTCAAGCCGACAACCTTTCCGCCGGCCGTCGCCGCTCTCCTGGGAGAGCTCGCTGTCCAAGCAGCGATCGTGGTGAACGCCGTCCAACTCCATACCGAACAAGCTCGAGCGCAAGACGCTCTTCGCACGAGCGAACAGCGCTTCCGATCGCTTGTCCAAAACGCCTCGGACCTTATCACGGTCATGGCGGCAGACACAACCATCACCTATCAGAGCCCCTCGGCCATGCGGCTGCTCGGCTTGGACGGACAGGACCTGGTGGGCACCAAACTATCAGATCTCCTGCACCCCGACGATCTTGGTCGCATGCTCAGATTCTTCGAAGACACAATGAGCATGCCGGGAACGATGGGGACGGTAGAAGCACGGCTGCGCCATAGCGATGGCTCCTGGCGTCACGTTGAGATTAGGGGTACCGATCAGCGGCAGGATCCGGCGGTCGCCGGTTTCATTATCAATACTCGTGATGTCACCGAACGAAAGGGGCTAGAGGAGCAGCTACGCCACCAAGCCTTTCACGATCCCTTAACCAAACTTGCCAACCGCGCTCGCTTCACGGATCGCCTGGAACATGCGCTGGCGCGTGCTTCGCGTACGTCGAATGGTTTAGCGGTCCTCTTTATGGATCTAGACAATTTCAAATCGGTCAACGATAGCTTCGGCCACCGAGTAGGGGACGAAGTCCTCGTGGAAATCGGACGCCGCATAGAGGGCTGCCTGCGTGCCGGCGATACCTGCGCTCGATTCGGCGGAGACGAGTTCGCGATCCTCCTGGAGGATGTGGACGGAATTCAGGGGGTGGCACACCTCGCCGCACGGATCGCACAGTCACTAGAGGCTCCACATTCGAAGGGCGCTGGCGAGGTCGTCGTTAGCGCGAGCCTGGGGATCGCGATCACCGATGAGCAACCGATCAGTGCTGATGACCTTCTGAGGAAAGCGGACCTCGCGATGTACGCGGCTAAGGAACGAGGAAAGGCGCGCGTCGAGATCTACGAGCAAGATATGCAGGTCTCGGTCGCAGAACGGCTGGAATTGCTTGTGGGACTCCAGAAAGCCTTGGATCGCGGCGAATTTGTGGTGCATTATCAGCCCGCCGTCGCCCTCCGATCGGGCCGCTTAGTCGGTTTCGAGGCGTTGGTGCGATGGACACATCCGCGACTCGGCTTGCTCTACCCCGAGCAGTTCATCCCACTGGCTGAAGAGTCAGGGACAATCATCACGCTCGGCCGGTGGGTGCTGTCGCAAGCATGCCATCAGGCGAAGGAGTGGCAGACCAAGTATTCAACTGATCCAGCGCTGGCGATAAGTGTCAACGTATCTGTGCGGCAATTACAGCAGACGACCTTTGTTAGTGACGTGCTTGCGGTCCTGCGTGCAACGCAGCTCGATCCCCGCGCTTTAGTGCTGGAGATTACGGAGAACGGGATGATGCAGGACATCTCCTCTACGGTCGCATCGTTGAGTGAGATTAAGAAGCATGGCGTTCGCGTTGCGATCGATGACTTTGGCACCGGCTATTCATCATTGAGCTATCTAAACAAGCTACCTCTGGACATCCTGAAGATCGACAAGTCCTTTATTGAGCGTTCAAACGAGCAGGCGCAGCTCACGCGCGCAATCGTAGAGTTGGGCAAGTCCCTGGGTCTTACCGTTGTCGCTGAGGGCATCGAGTCGCGCGAACAGCTTACGCACTTACGCGCGCTCAATTGTGACGTAGGGCAGGGCTTTCTCTTCGCGAAACCTCTCGATCCGGCAGAAGTACAATGCTTCCTCGAACGAAACATTGGTCTGCTCGCCGCGTAAACTTACTGCATGTAAAACCTCAGTAAGCTTCGGTCACACTATACAGACTTAGTACCACCTGGGGCGTGCTGCCCTCCACGTTAAGGGGCCCGGCAACTGGCCGGAGCTGCAGCGGCCAGCTCGCGATCTGGACGAGCGCATTTGTAGTGGCTTAACCTAAGCGGACATGCTGTTCAAGTACCGCTTCCACCCTGGGCTGCGCGACGGCTCGATCACGCTGACGTTCCGTACGTGGAAGAAGCCGCAGGCGCGAGCCGGCGGGCGGTATCGATTCGGGCCGGACGACGTGCTCGTTGCGGACGCTGTAACGTTGGTGCGCGCCGGGACGATCTCGGGCGCGGACGCGCGCCGCTCCGGTTTCGCCACCGCCGACGCGCTGCGCGCCGAGCTGGGCGTGTCGACTGCGACGAAGGTCTACCGCGTCGAGTTCCACTACGAGCGCTCGGCGGATGAACGGACGCGAACGGCGCTCGATGGCAGGCTGAGCGCCGCTGACGCCGAGGAGCTGTCGAAGAAGCTCGAGCGCATGGGCCCATGGGCGCTCGAAACGCTGCGGCTGATCGAGCGGCAGCCGAAGGTCGCGGCGTCGAAGCTGGCTCCGCAGCTCGGCCGGGAAAGGGCGCCGTTCAAGACCGACGTGCGAAAGCTAAAGCGCCTGGGTCTGACGATCAGTCACGACGTGGGTTACGAGCTATCGCCGCGAGGACGGGCGTTCCTGCGAAAGAAGGAGAGGTCAGGCTGAAGCCTGACCCGCGAACACGTGCCGTCGCCGCAGGCACCTGCATCGCCGCCCCGCTACGCCAAGGTTGTTCGGATGGCGCAACAAGTAAGAAGCGAAATACCTTTCGCTTCGCCCAAGGTGACACGAATCGGATGACGCGGAGCTTACTCGCGCAGGAGCGCCTTGCGCGGGTGGCGGCCGTCCACGTAGCCGACGAACGGCGGGTGGATCCCCCAGCCGAGCAGCTCCTGCAACCTGGGCTCCAGCGTGCGCACGACCTCAGCCGGCACGGCGAGACAGTGGTTCTCCTGCGGCCGCAGCCAGCCGGCGCAGTACTCGATGATCGTGCCGAGGCGCGGCTTGTCGGTGTTGTTCGCGCCGCCGCCATGCCAAAGGCTCCCCACGAAGAACATCACCGAGCCGGCCGGCATCACGGCTCGCACGGTCTTCGTGTTCTCGTCCGGGCGCTGGTCCGTCCAGCGATGGCTTCCCGCCGCGACGTGCGTGGCGCCGTTCTCTTCGGTAAAGTCGTCCAGCGCCCACATCGTGTTCAGCACGATCTCGCGGTGCGGCCGCGGGACCGGGTAGATGATGTCGTCCGTGTGGAGGTTCTGCGCCGTCTCGCCCGGCCCGATCTCGATGCCGACGGGCGCGCTGAGCTGGTAGCTCGGGCCCAGCACGCGGTCGAGCACGCCCAGCACGAGCGGATGCGTGGCCGGGCCATCGAAGGCGCGCGTCTTCGCGAAGAGAG
>JBIOYF010000134.1:0-3877 GCA_044870035.1 Dehalococcoidia bacterium | reverse complement strand
CCGTTGTTGGCGGCCGCGTGAACCGTGATGTTGCCGCCCTTCGGCGTGTGGCGCACCGCGTTGTCGATCAGGTTGGAGAACGCCTGCTCGAGGCGACGGCCGTCACCCTCGAACGCGGGCAACGGCGGCACATCAAGCTGGAGGTCGGCGCCGGCTTCCCTGAGCTGCCACTCGAAGCGTTCCGCGCACGAGCGGAGCAGGTCGGACAGATCGATCTGCTCCCGAAGCATGACGACCTGGCCGGACTCGAAGCGGGACAGCTCGATCAGGTCGTCGACGAGACGGCGCATGCGCTGGCTCTCTTCGTTGATGATGCGCGCCGCCTGCCGGCGCTCCGCCGTGTCGGCGATCGCATCGTCCTCCAGCGCCTGCGAGAAGCCCTGGATCGACGTGAGCGGCGTCTTCAGCTCGTGCGAGACGTTGGCGAGCAGATCGCGCATCGCCTGGTCCGACATGTTGACCTGTTTGGCCATCACGTTGAACGCCTGCGCCAGACGCCCCACCTCGTCTTCGCCCTGCACATCAAGCCGCTGATCGTAGTTTCCCTTCGCCATCTCCTGCGCCGCGGCCGTCACGCGGGCCAGGCGCCCCGATACCGAGTTCGAGATGAGCAGCGCCGCCGCCGCCGACGCGAGCAGCGCAATGCCGCCGGCGATGGCGAACTGCGGAACCAGGTCTTGCCAGGCCGACGTGAGCTCGCTGCTTGGCACGACGATGAGCGGACGCAGCGCCGGCAGCGGGATGGTGCGCTGCACATCGGGCTGGTTGCGCAGACCGGCCAGCAGGTTGTCCAGCGCTTCCTGCGAGATGCCGCCGCCCGCGTATAGCTCGAAGATGGTGGCCTGCAGGTCCGCGAGCCGGTTGGACGGAAGTTTCAGGCTCTCCTCCGGCGGTGCGAAGAGGACAACGTCCTGGCCTTCCGCGTTGTAATCGGCCTTGCGGAAGCGCGCGTTGCCGCGCGTGCTCACGTCGAGGCCGGAGCGCTGGAACGATTCGATGCGTGTCCCGGTCAGGCGCTGATCGGTGTCAGCGACAACCACGCCGCTTTCGTCGACGATGATCACGCGAACGTCAAAGCTGTCCGCGTAGTTGCGTACCGCGTTCTCGATCTCGGCCTCGCTGACGTTCGCCTGCTCCAGCAGCGCGACGGCGAGCGTGATCGGCTCGGCCAGACGGCCCACGCGTTCCTCGGCGGCGGACTCCTGCTTGCTGCGCAGCAAGAAGAGCGTGCCGATCGCGGAGATGACCAGTGACAGGATGATGACGAAGGCGAACGCGAGGAGAAGGCGCGAACTAAGACTTTTCGGCATCCGCGTCCACCACCAGCTTGTAGCCGACGCCCCAGACCGTCTGGATCTTGACGTGCTTCGCGCCGGAGAGGCGCTCGCGCAGCCATGCGACATGCACATCGATCGTCCGCGTGTCGCCGTAGTAGTCGGTGCCCCAGACGAGCTGGAGCAGCCGCTCTCGATCGAGGACGATCCCGGCGTGGCGCATGAAAGCCGAAAGCAGTTCGAACTCTTTGGCGCGCAGCGTGATCGGCTCGCCTTCCACCGTCACCTCGCGCCGGTCGGCGTCCAGGCGCAGCCCGTCGACCTCCAGGACAGCCTGGACGGGCACCTCCTGTTGGGAGCGGCGCAGGACAGCCTTCACGCGGGCGACCAGCTCGCGCGGGTTGAACGGCTTCGTCACGTAGTCGTCCGCGCCGATCTCAAGGCCGACCACGCGGTCGACGTCGTCCCCGCGCGCCGTCAGGATGATGATCGGTACGTTGCTTGTCTTACGCAGCTCGCGGCAGACGGAAAGACCGTCCAGCTCCGGCATCATTACGTCAAGCACAATGAGGTCCGGTCGCAGGGTCTTCGCCTTCTCCAGCGCCTGAGCACCGTCGTACGCGGCCTCCACCCGGAACCCCTCATTGCCCAAGTAAAGCCGGGCTAGCTGGACGATGTTCTTCTCATCGTCGACGACAAGGATCGTGCTGGCCATACGTCTATAGGGGCCCTTCTCCGGCGTCCGGGCCGGCGACAGTTTCCTCCCTACTATAACGCGGTGGCGGAGGCGTCAATACGGATGAGTATAGAGAGGCGAACTACCCAGGCTCCCTGCCTCCAAGCTCAGCTCGGCCTTACCTTGCGACGCGTCGAGTGGCCCGCCCTGCCAGTATCGCCCTACGGCGACGCTAACTCGCGCATAAGCCCCCATTAAGAATATGTTAACTATACTCGCAATAGGCAATGCTACCGAGGCCCGCTACGGCCACACTGTTATACTCGCCTTGCCCTCGCCACCAAACGTCGAAGATCGCCGGAGAGACGGGGGTTGGACAGCTTGAGGGAAGCTGAGCTGGGAGGAAGGCCGTGGAGCTGGGGAATCTGCCGAAATGCCAGCGTTGTAAGACGGGCGACCTGGTGCCGCTTTCGGACTTTGGGGGCCAAGGCGCCGCGATCCACTACAAGGCGTGGGCGTGCGTAAATCCTGCTTGCGGGTTCAACATCAAGATCCGCAACGGCGACTTGTACATCGACGAGCCGATCACGAGCGGCGTTACGCACATGCCCCGCGCACGGTAGCCTGACAGGCTGAAGCCTGTCCCGCGGGAAGAGCTAACGCCCGATACCGACGTAAAGCAGGCCCGCCGCCTCGACCGCCGCGCGGTCCAGCGCGTTGCGTCCATCGAGCAGGGCCCGGCAGCCTGCGAACGAGCGCAGATCGATCTCTCGATAAGCATCGTGCCAGGCCTGGACGATGATCGCATCGACCGGCAGCGGGAACGATCCCGGCGGCGTCAGGCCGAGCGAGCGGATCTCGTCCTGCGCGTGGAGCGGGTCGTGGACGAGCGCGACCGCGCCGTGGGCAGTCAGCTCATGCACGATCAGGAACGCACTTGAATTCGCCGACTCTTTGACGTTCGCCCGGTACGCCAGGCCCAGGATGAGCACCGTCGCCCCGGAGAGCGATCCGAGCGCCGCCTCCAGCTTCCCGACGGCGTAGCCGGCCATCGCATCGTTCGTCTTGCGCGCCAGCTGCGTCAGCGGCGCGTCGTGTCCTTCTAGAAAGTACGGATAGACCGGCACGCAATGGCCGCCCACGCCGACGCCCGGCTGGTGCAGCTGCGAATAGGGCTGCGTGTTCGCCGCGGCGAACGCTTCCGTAGCGTCCACGCCGGCGATATCCGCGTAGCGCGCCAGCTCCGACGCGAGCGCGATGTTCGCGTCGCGGTAGATGCCCTCCGCAATCTTGGCGAACTCCGCCGTCTCCGGATCGCGCACGCGGACCAGGCCCGGCGCCTCCAGCGCGACGCTGTAGAACGCCTCGGCCCGCCGCCAGCTCGGGTCGTCGATCGCGCCGACGATCTTGGGATACGCGCGCAGGTCGCGCAGGATGCGGCCGGAGGAGACGCGCTCCGGGCTGGCCGCAAGCAGCGTTGTCCGGCCCAGCGCTGCGCCGACGCGATTGCGCGTCGTGCCGACCGGCACGGTGCTCTCGACAATGACGAGCGTCTCAGCTGGCAGATGCGGCGCGATCGCGTTCGCCGCCGCGTCGAGCTGGGTAAGGTCCGGTTTGCGCTCCGCGGTCAGCCCCACCGGCACGATGAGCACCACCACGTCCGCTGAGGACGTTGCCTCGCGGGGATCAGTCGTCGCGCGCAGGCGTCCGCCCGCCAGCGCGGCCTTCAGCGCCTCCTCCAGCCCCTCCTCGCCGGCGATCGGGCAGCAGCCAGAGTTGATCGCCTCGACCCGCGCCGCATCGATGTCGTAGCCGCTGACGTCGAGCCCGCGCGAGGCGTACTGCGCCGCGAGCGGCAGGCCGACCTTGCCCAGCCCGATGACGGCGACCTTCACTTCGCCGGCCTTCCCTCCGCGACGCGCACCGC
>JBIOYF010000133.1:0-2623 GCA_044870035.1 Dehalococcoidia bacterium | reverse complement strand
CGTGGGACAGGCTTCAGCCTGTCGCTGCCGCGCTCCGCACCGCGGCAAGCGCCCGCTGCTTGCGAAGCTGCTTGACGTCGTGCTGGCGCTTGGCGAAGGCCCGCGCCCTGACCCGCGCTGCTTCGAGCTGCGCCGGGTCCGCGACGTACGACGGGTCTTCGTCGATGCAGTCGACCGGGCAGACCTGGACGCAGATGTCGCAGCCGATGCACCACTCTGCATCGATCACGTGGGTGCGGTGCCCGGTCGAGAAGTAGTTGATCGCCTCGGTCGGGCACGCGCGCCGGCACAGGCTGCAGTTGATGCAGCGTGCCAGATCGATGCGGAGGACGGTCGGTTGCACGCTAGTGGTAGCCGTTGTCGGTCTTACCGCCGAGCGCGGCGGTTGCGCGGCCCATCTCCTCGGCGAAGAACTCCTTGAGCTCCTGCGTCTGCTCCTCGCCGAGACGCTGTCGCGCGAACTCGAACATGCCGTGGGCACGCAGGGCCTTGCGTTCAGCGTCGGGGTTGTCCTCGCAGAGCGCCTTGACGAAGTAGTCGCCGATCATGGCGTGCGTGACCTCGTCGGCCCAGTTGTAGTCGTAGCACTCCTCGAGCAGCTCGTCGCCGATGCGCCCGCCGAGCTTGCTCGTCTCTTCGAACAGTCGCAGCGCCCCGCCTTCCAGCGAGACGTTGACGGCGGAGAGCGTGATGACCGGATCGTTCATGATGCCCGCCGGCACACCGATGCCGCCTTCGCCGGTGACGGCCGGCGGCGGTGCTCCGCCGGCGAGCGTGTCCGGGTACTCGCCGATGTAGCCGCCGTACGACTCCAGCACGCCCGTCGCGAGCTGCGCGTGGCGTACCTCGTCCCATGTCTGGCGCGCGATGGCCATGATAAGGCTCCATGGCACATCCCAGTCCTGCCACTGGCAGACCTTCCGGCTGAACGCGTCGACGCCTGCGTACTCCGCGCTCGCGATGCCGCTGATCAGCGCCTTCTTGAACTCGATGTTGTCGGGATCGGTCTGCACCATCTCGCGCAGCTGGACGAGATCGTAGTTGTCGGAATCACCGATCTTCTCGGCCAGCTTGGCCTTCCCCTCGTCATCGAGGAGGAGCGCGGGGTTGTAGGGGGGATCGCGGCGGGACGGAAGTTCCGTGATGTGTTCAGCCAGCTTGGACATTCCGGGCTCCTTTGGCTTCGTGGCGCCCGGAGCCGGGCGCTCGCGACGCCGCCAGTATAGGGCAAACCTTCCGTGCGCGTCAATGTTGGGCGATCGCCGTTGACAGGGTCATCGCCTCGGCAGTAGCATAGCAGCACAGGCGTTCGAATGAGCATCCTAGCGTCTTTCCATCCAGCGGTTCGCACCTGGTTCGAGCGTCAGTTTGCCGCGCCGACAGAGGCGCAGGCGCGCGGCTGGCCCGAGATCATCGCCGGCCGCGACACGCTCATCTCTGCACCGACGGGCTCCGGTAAGACACTCGCGGCGTTCCTGGTGGCGATCGATGGGCTGCTGCGCCGCGCAGAGCGGCACGGGCCGCTGGCCGAGACCGTTGAGGTCATCTACATCTCGCCTCTCAAGGCGCTGAGCAACGACATCCGTCGGAACCTTGAGCAGCCGCTGGCGGAGATCAGCGAGTGTGCGCTGGACCTGGGCTACCCGTCGTCGGCGATTCGGACGGCGCTCCGAACCGGGGACACGACGTCGAGCGAACGACAAGAGATCGTACGGCGGCCGCCGCACATTCTGATCACGACGCCGGAGTCGCTCTACCTGATGCTGACTGCGGAGCGGAGCCGCGAGATCTTGCGCACGGCGAAGACGGTGATCGTGGACGAGATCCACGCGCTGGTGCGCGACAAGCGCGGCAGCCACCTATCGTTGACGCTGGCCCGCCTCGATCACGCGTGCGCGCAACGCCCCGCGCGCATAGGCCTCTCGGCGACGATCAAGCCGATCGGGGAGGCGGCCAGCTTTTTGGTAGGTGCGGAGGCGCCTGTGGAGAAGCTCGAAGTTCGAAGCTCGAAATTCGAACGAAATGGCAACCGCTCATCCCGAGACATCGAACCTCGAACCTCGAGCCTCGAACCCCTTGCGAGGCCTTGCACTATCGTGGACGCGGGGCATCAGCGCGATCTCGATCTGGCGATCGAGGTGCCGCCGACGGACCTGGAGGCGGTCTGCTCCGGCCAGCAGTGGGGCGATATCTACGATCGCTTGGCGGCGCTGATCAGCGAGCACCGGACGACGCTGGTGTTCGTGAACACGCGCCGGTTGGCGGAGCGCGTCGCACACAACTTGGCTGAGCGTTTAGGCGAAGAGCACGTCGCGTCGCACCACGGGAGCCTTTCGAAAGAACGAAGGCTGAACCTGGAGCAGCGGCTGAAGGCGGGCGAGATGAAGGCGCTCGTCGCGACGGCGTCGCTGGAGTTGGGGATCGATATCGGCGCAGTCGACCTGGTGTGCCAGCTCGAATCGCCGCGGAGCGTGACGACGTTCCTGCAGCGCGTCGGACGTTCGGGGCACGCGCTGGGGCTGACGCCGAAGGGCCGGTTGTTCCCGACGACGCGCGACGAGCTGGTCGAGTGCGCGGCGCTGGTGCGAGCAGTGCGCCACGGACGCCTCGACAGGCTGTTCCC
>JBIOYF010000132.1:0-8677 GCA_044870035.1 Dehalococcoidia bacterium | reverse complement strand
ATCGACCGACAGCTCGTTCTCGCCCACCAGCTCAAGAGCGACCACGGCGTGCAGGTCACCGAAGTCCACGACGGCACGGCCGCCGCCGACGGCGGCATCCAGTCCGGCGACGTGATCGTTCGCGCCGGTTCGCGCGCCGTCGTAACGCCGGACGATCTGCAGCAAGAGCTCGGTTCGCACCCGATCGGGGAGCCGCTCATCGTCGACGTGCTGCGCGAAGGACGAAAGCGCACGTTCGTCGTTCGCCCGAGCGAGCTGCCGGACCCCGACGAGGAGTAGACCGCTGGTGACGGAGGACAACTCATGACAGACGCAACGGCAATCGCGCTCGCTCCACTGAAGGTCCGCCGCGATGCGGAGATCTACGAGACCGACGGCGGCTGGTTCCACGCCCGCTGGCACTTCAGCTTCGATCAGTACCACGACATCGACAACATGGGCATCGGCACGCTGCGCGTGTTCAATCACGATACGCTGGTGCCCGGCGCGACATGGCCGATGCACCCGCATCGAGACGTTGAGGGCATCACCTATGTCCCGCGCGGCAACTTCGAGCACGCGGACAGCATGGGGAACGGCGGTGTACTCCCCGCGGGCAGCGTGCAGCGCATGACGCTCGGTTCCGGCGCGCTTCACTCGGAGAGCAACCACTCGAAGGTGGAGCCGGTGGAGTTCATCCAGATGTGGATCATGCCCGCCCAGCGCGGGCTGGAGCCCTCGGTCGAGCAGCGCGTCCATACGGTCGAGGACCGCCACAACCGGCTCCTGCGCATCCTGCGCCCCGCCGGGACGGAGGGCGACACGGGCGTCACGGTGCACCAGGACGTCAGCATGTACGTCGCGCGCCTCGATCCTGGCGTAGCCGTCCAGCACACGTTCGGCGCGGGCCGCGGCGGCTACTTCTATCTCATCGAAGGCGAGGTCGACCTGAATGGCGCCCAGCTCGCGACGGGCGACGCCGCCAAGGTGATCGGGAGCGGCCTGCTGCAGGTGAGCGCTAAGAATACGAGCGAACTGATCTTCGTCGATACGCCGCTGTAGTTCGACCTCCTACCGGGCGGCTAACCGGCGCCTCGCGACAAGGCGGGGCGCTTCGCTTTTCGTTATGCTGCGCTCGTCGTGTACGAGCATCCCTCGTCTCGGGAGGAGCGCCCCGGCTGCCGCGACACGCTGGCGATCACCCGCGCCGTCTTCGCCGTGATCATCCCGCCGGTCGCTGCGATGCTGGCCGTGCTGTCGCTCGTCATGGCAATGATCTTCATGTTCGCCATCACCCCGCCGCTGGCGCTGATCCCGCTCGCGCTGCTCCTCGCCGGCTTCGTGCTCTTCGTGCGCTGGGAGCGCGGGCGAGGGGAGGGGAACTCGGAAGACCTCTAGGGTTCGAGGTTCGATATTCGAAGCTCGATCTGGGGCTGGCCGGCTTCGAACCTCGAGCATCGAACGTCGAGCACCAAAAACCACTACACTTCTGTGTTCTCTCTAGTCCACGTACCGTTGGGGTAGGGCGCTGTGGGGAGGAGCGCGTCCGCCATGGTGGCGACGGTGGCGGCGCCGCCGTCGCGGACGTAGCGGCGGCAGTCGTCCAGCGACTGCCAGCGCGTCGTCTCGACCAGTCCGCTGTCCTCACGGATGAGCTCGATGCCCGCGAAGCCGGGCTGTCGCTCCAAGAACGGCCGGGCGCGTTCGAGGAAGCGCTCGGCGCGCTTGCTCCACTCCTCGGCGCCGGCGATGGCGGTCTTACGGATGAGCCTTGAGATAACCACGGCGCGATTATACGCTATGCGCCCCGCAGCCAGCTATTGGATGCTGTAGGGGCGCACGGCTGTGCGTCCTGGCTTGGTATGCTCCCAGCGTGAGCATCGCAGACAACATAACGACTGTGCGCGCCCGCATCGCCGCCGCCTGCGAGCGGGCCCGGCGATCGCCGGACCACGTCACGCTGATCGGCGTCAGCAAGGGCTTTCCAGCGGAGGCGGTGGCCAAGGCGGTGGCGGCCGGGCTGCGCGACATCGGCGAGAACCGCGTCCAGGAGGCGGCCGCCAAGATCGAGGCGCTGGCGGCGCGCGGTATCACGCCGCGCTGGCACCTTATCGGCCATCTGCAGACGAACAAGGCGAAGACCGCTGCGCACCTCTTTGCTATAATCCACAGCGTCGATTCGCTCCGGCTGGCGCAGGAGTTGAGCCGCCGGGCTCAGCGAGTCGGCATCCTCCTCGAAGTGAACGCTGCGCAGGAGGCGAGCAAGTTCGGCTTCGTACCCAAGGAGGTAGCCCGCGCCCTGTCCTCCATCGCTGCGCTCCCCCACCTGGACATCCAAGGGTTGATGACGGTCGCTCCGATCTCGAACGATCCGGAGGCCGTGCGCCCCGTCTTCCGCGAGTTGCGCTGGCTGCGCGACTCGTTAGGCCTGCGCGAGCTCTCGATAGGCATGACGGACGACTTCGAGGTGGCGATCGAAGAGGGCGCGACGATGGTCCGTATCGGCCGGGCGATCTTCGGGGCTAGGCCCGAGCCATAGCGATGCGCGTCGGCTTCATCGGCGGCGGCTACATGGGCGAGGCGATGGTCGGCGCGCTGCTCAGGCAAGGCGTAGCGCACCCGCAGGACATAACAGTGAGCGACGTGGCCGACGTGCGGCGAGAGGCGCTCTTTTCGCAGTACGGCATCGGCGTGACGGACGACAACGCGAGCGCTGCGAAGGACGCGGATCTGGTCGTGTTTGCGGTGAAGCCGCAGGAGTTCTCGAACGTGGCGGCCGGCCTGAGCAGGAAGCTGACGAGCCAGCAGACGGTGCTGACCATCATGGCCGGCGTGCCGATCGACCGGGTGAGCCGCGAGCTGGGCCACGGTGCCGTCGTCCGCGCGATGCCCAACACCGCGGCCCTCGTTGGCCAAGCGATCACGTTATGGATCGCGAGCCCGGCCGTCTCAGAGGCCAGCCGGCAGGCCGTCGTCCGCCTCCTCGGCGCCATGGGCCGTGAGCTGGAGGTGCACGACGAGAAGTACCTCGACATGGCGACGGCGGTTTCGGGCAGCGGGCCGGGGTTCGTCTTCCTCTTCCTCGAGGCGCTGATCGACGCCGCAGTGGCTGTCGGGCTGGAGCGCGACGTCGCCGAGCAGATGGGCGTGCAGACGCTCTTCGGGTCGGCGGTGCTGGCGCGAGAGACCAGCAAGCAGCCGTCGGAGCTGCGGGCGATGGTCACCTCCAAGGGTGGGACGACGGCGGCGGGACTACAGGTGCTGGATGACGCCGACCTGCGCGGCGCCATCACCCGTGCCGTACGGGCGGCCTACGAGCGCGCGAAGGAGCTGGGGGGGTGAGCGGCTTTGGAATCCAGCCGATCGATAATCTGTGGGATTTGCTTGCCCTTCTCCTCAATCTGCTCTGGATAGCAATCTTGATACGCGCCCTTCTTTCCTGGGTCAATCTGGACCCGCGTCACCCACTCATCCAGGCGCTGGATGCCATTACGGAGCCTATTTTGCAACCGCTGCGTCAGATCGTTCCGCGGTTCGGCATGATCGATTTCACGCCCATGGCGGCGATCATCATAATTTCATTGATCGCACAGTACGTGGGAAGCTTGTAGCAGGTCGCCTTACCTCAGCGGGACTTGCCTGCGCCTTTTGTCGCTAGCTCGGACTACCAGCGCGGAGCCGCCGGACCAGCGCGAACACTGGCCAGCCGAGCAGAAGCGCAGCCCAGCTCAACAGCGAGAGAGCGTTCCCCAAACGCCGCACGTTTGTGTTTTCGAGATGAAGCTCGGCGTGGTGATGGCCGGCCGCGACATCGAAGGCGATCAGGCCGTAGGGCCTGGTCGTCGTGTGCGGCGCCCGCTCGCCATCGAGCTCCACGCGCCAGTTCGGGAAGTCGAAGACGGACGCCTCGATGCGAGCCGGCGTCTGCGCGTCGATCTCCAGCTTCAGCCAGTCGCTGCCTGAAGTAGACGTAATGTGTGCCGAGCCCTCCCCTACGCGCGCTGGGGTAGTTGCTAAAGATGGAACTTCCTCGACGTCACGCGGCAGGTAGTCGGTGATCGCGCTGCCCCGGTAGGCCTGGAAGTACTCGCCGGAGAAGAGGTCGCTGTCTGAGACGTCGAGCCGGTACTCGGCGTGGAAGAAGGTCCGGCCGGACGCCACGAAGAGCGCGACGAGGGCAGCGGCGAGCGCGACCTGGAGCCAAGCTGCCCGGCCGCGCAGGAGCGCGAACGACGCTCCCGCGAGCGCGGCCGCAGCGAAGCTGACGAGGCCGAGGTAGCGCCAGGGGAACTGAATGAAGCGCAATGAATCGAACGTGTCCCAGATCGGTTTTGATGATGAAGTCGACATAAACACGCCGATCGCGAAGGAGGCCACGAGCAGGGCGATGGCGAGGGCTGGCGTTCGCCGGCCAGCGCGAGCGAGCAGGACCGCTACGGGTATCGCGACCGCAGCCAGGCCCCAGTGGAACCAACCGATCTGGAGCGGGGTCGTCTCGCTGCCGCCCAGGAGCGCGCTGTAGTCGGCGCTGCGGAGCAGATAGAGGTCTCTCACGGAGGCGAAGTGGTCTGAATAGCTGAACGGAAAGCGCGACAGCGTATCGAGCTGCACGAGATCGCCTTCGAAGAGGACCGGCAGCGTGAAGAACGCCGCCAGACCGACGGCCCAGATCGCCGCTCCAGCCAGTAGCAGCGCTGGACGCAGCGCGTCGCGCCATTGGCGGGCGAGGAGCGCCGCCGCCCAGAGCGCGATCGCCGGCGCCGCGATCACGGCGACCAGGTTGTGCGAAAGCAGCAAGACCGCGCCCAACAGCGCCGCGATCGGCACGAAGCGCGTCCGGCGTGACTCGATCAGCTCGTAGGCCGACCAGAGGAGCGCCGGCAGGACGGCGAGCGCCCAGAGCTCGGCTAGAGCGCCGCGCATGTAGATGTCCAGCGCCAGGTACGGCGCGTACACGTACGCGACGGCCGAGACCAGGCCGCCCAGCTCGCCCCAGAAGCGCCGGGTGAGCAGGTACATCGACAGGCCGGCGCCCACGAGGCCCAGCGCCGCGATCAGGTCCGTGCTGAGCAGGTACGAGAAGCCGAGCCGGTGGAGCAGATCGCCGGCATAGTAAGGGAGCGGCGGATAGTAGTTGAACAGCGGATAGCCGTAGCCGTTCCCCAGGTCCGGTACCCAGCGACAGGGGAGCTGGCCGTCGCTCAGGCAGCGGTGCATCTGGTAGATGCGCATGGGATGGGACGTGTCGGCGGTCAGGACCATGCCGCTGGAGAAGAGCGGCCGCAGGGCGACGATCGACAGGAGGACAATCGCCAGGACGCAGAAGGGCCAGGCCGGGTGGCGCCACTCAAGCGCGATGAGCTCGATGCGACGCCGGGACCGGTCGAGAGCCGAGGCGAGGCGCTCGGTCACTGGGGAGAGGCCTCGCGCAGGCGGCGCAGCGCCTCGGCCCGGCTGAGGCCTTCAACAGCAACTGTCTTCGTCCGGCCGCGGCTACCCACGACGACCCGGACGCGCGTCTTCGGTACGCCCAGGACTTGGGCCAGCAGCCGCTCCAAGGCGGCGTTCGCCTGGCCATCCACGGGTGGGGCGGTGACCCTGACCCGAAGCTCGCCCTCCTGCCAGCCGGCCAGCTGATCGCGGGCAGAGCGGGGGGTGAGGCGTACTCGGATACGGGCGTCCATGCTTCGTGAGCGGCGATCCAGCGTTTGGAGTAGTATAAGCCTGTCAGATAGCAGGTTCGAATCGGCCTCTTGCACTATTAGAACACTTATGCTACTCTAGGCCTGCTGTGCGAGGTAGAGAGCTAGGCAGTAGGGCAAGGAGGCCAGCGATGGGAAGCAACAACAGCCGTAGCAGCGTCGCCGTGGAAGAGCGCACAAGCAAGCCAGACAGATCCGAAGAGAAGCGCACGAGCGATCTCGAGCTGGCCATCGGCCAGATCGAGAAGCAGTTCGGCCAGGGCGCGATCATGCGCCTGGGGGAGGCGAGCGCCCATCTCAACGTGGAGGCGATCTCTACCGGGGCGCTCTCGCTCGACCTGGCGCTGGGTATCGGTGGAGTGCCGCGCGGCAGGATTACGGAGATCTTTGGGCCGGAGTCGGCCGGCAAGTCGACGCTGGCGCAGCACATCATCGCCCAGGCGCAGGCGGCCGGCGGCATGGCGGCGTATATCGACGTCGAGCACGCGCTCGAGCCGACCTACGCGGCGGCTTGCGGTGTCAAGATCGATGAGCTGCTCATCTCGCAGCCCGACACCGGCGAGCAGGCGCTTGAGATCACGGAGGCGCTCGTACGTAGCAACGCGGTCGATATCGTCGTCATCGATAGCGTGGCCGCGCTGGTGCCGCGCGCCGAGATCGAGGGCGACATGGGCGATTCGCTGCCTGGACTGCAGGCGCGCCTGATGTCGCAGGCGCTGCGCAAGCTGACCGGCGCGATCTCGCGCTCGAAGACGGCGGTCATCTTCATCAACCAGCTGCGCGAGAAGATCGGCATCGTCTTCGGCAATCCGGAGACGACGCCGGGCGGTCGCGCGCTGAAGTTCTACAGCTCCGTGCGCATCGATATCCGGCGCATCGAGACGCTGAAGACGAACCAGCAGGTGTTCGGCAGCCGGGTGCGCGCCAAGGTGGTGAAGAACAAGGTTGCGGCGCCGTTCCGCCAGGCGGAGTTCGATATCCTCTTCTCAGGGCCGAAGGTGGGGATTAGCCGGGAGGGCGATCTCATCGATCTTGGCGTGACCGTCGGTGTCGTCAAGAAGCTTGGTTCGTTCTTCAGTTATGGCGAGCTGCGCCTCGGACAGGGCCGTGAGAACGCGAAGGCCTACTTGCGCGAAAATCCAGAGCTGGCCGAGCAGATCGAGCGCGAGATCCGTGAGGCGCACTCGAGCTCGATCGTGGGAGCGCCCATCGAGCGGGACGACGAACCTAGCGAATAACCGCGCAGGAGCGCCGTACCACGACACGGGGCGACGAGAACCAGGGCGGTTGCACATGGCAGCCGTCTTGGCATATTCTGGCGCCACGAACTTGCGCTCGATAGAGAGGAGGCCTAGCGGATGAGGGCCTCGCTGCGGCTCGCGCGGTTCTGGTTCCAGATCGCGTTTACAGCAGGCTTCTTTGTCCTGCTGGCGTGGCGCGTCAACATCGGGGACGCGCTCTCCACTCTGCCCGACGCGAACTGGGTCTGGGTGCTCCCTGGCCTGGCCCTCTTCACCTGTTCGAAAGCCGTTCACGCGCTGCGTTGGAAGGTGTTCCTCGGCAAGCACCGCGACGTACCATATTCCGGGCTCCTGGGCATCTTCCTGGTCCACAACATGGCGAACGCCGTGCTGCTGCTTCGGGCGGGCGATGTCCTTCGCATCCAGACGACGTCGCAGCGCTACGGCATCCCGCGCTCCGAGCTGACGGCGACGGTAATCGTGGTGGAGACGCTGTTCGATGGGCTCGCGTTCGTCATGCTGGTGGCGCTGGCGTTCTCGCTCGGGGCGATCCCCGGCGTGCTGCGAGCGACGTTCTGGGGCATGGCCGGGCTAGCGCTGATCGGCGCCGGGCTAGGTGTGATTGCGGCGCGCTGGGTCAAGCTTGATGCGCTCACGGCGGCGCCACCACTGCGCTGGCTTTCGAGCGAGTTCCGGAGCTCTGTCCTGAGCTTCTTGCGGCAGTTCCAAGCGGGCATGCGCACGCTGCGCGATCTGGAACTGGCCGTGCCGGCGCTGCTGCTCTCTCTGGCAGGCTGGCTGCTGGAGGCGCAGGCCTACTGGGTGTTCGGCCACGCCTTCGGGCTGCACCTGGGCTGGAGCGACTATCTGCTGATCATGATGACGGCGAACTTCGCAGTGTCGATCCCGGTGACGCCGTCCGGCATCGGGCCGTATGAGGTCGCTACGCAGGAGCTGGTGGTGGCGCTGGGCGGCGTGCGGGCGCTGGCTACAGGATTCGCGATCGGGATCCACCTCTGCTTCATTATCTGGATTACGCTGACCGGTCTCGTAGCGATGTGGGTGATGAAGCTGACTCCGCAGGAAATCTTCTATATCCAGGCGGCGCGGGGCGATGTGGCACCCCAGCCAGAAGCGACGTGATCGTTACCGCCGTTGTCCGGAAGGCGCGGCGCAAGGCTGTCGACGTCTATGTCGACGGACAGTCCGCGCTGACGATTGGTCGGGAGCTGGCTATCGAACGCGGTATCCGGCCCGGGCTGACCGTTTCGCACCAGCAGCTACGCGCGCTGGCGATCGACGACGCGCGGCGCGCGGCGCTCGAGACGGCGCTGCGGCTGCTCGCGTATCGGCCGCGGAGCGAGCAGGAGCTGCGCCGTCGATTGAGACAGAAGGGCTTCCCGAAGGCGCCGGTTGACGAATCGCTGGCCCGGCTCCGCCAGCTGGGCTACGTTGACGACGCCTCGTTCGCGCGCTTCTATACGGAGACCCAGCAGTCGAGCCGGCCGCGTTCGCGGCGGCTGCTGACGGGCGAGCTGCGCGGTCGCGGCGTTGAGCAGAGCGTGGCTGAGGAGGCGACGGCGGACGTCTCGGATGAGGACGCGGCCTACGCGGCGGCGTCGCGGCGGCTGCGGACGCTGCGCGAGCTGGAGTACCAGCGCTTCCGCGAGCGCCTCGGCTCGTTCCTGACGCGACGCGGCTTCAGCTACGATGTCGCTCGCCGGACGATTGAGCGCTGTTGGTCGGAGCTCGAAG
>JBIOYF010000131.1:0-12147 GCA_044870035.1 Dehalococcoidia bacterium | reverse complement strand
TCGTCCTTCAGGACTCCGCGCGAGGCAGCATCCGCGGTTGATGCGTGCTCATCCGGTACGAAGGCACCAAGGTGGCTGTCATCTGTGCCGATAGGTGCCTCCAGGGAGAGCGGTTCCTGCGACATCTTGGAAATTTCGCGCAGTCGCTCAGGTGTGATCTCCATGGCCCGCGCGATGTCCTCGTTCTCGGGCTCGCGGCCCAGCTCGTCTACCAGTCTCTCTCGGGCGCGCACCAAGGTCTGAATCGTCTCCACCATGTGAACGGGGATGCGAATGGTGCGTCCCTGGTCTGCGATCGCGCGGGTAATCGCTTGGCGGATCCACCAGTGCCCGTAGGTGCTGAACTTGTATCCCCTGCGGTAGTCGAACCGTTCGACGGCCCGCATGAGGCCAAGGTTGCCTTCCTGAATGAGATCGAGCAGCGACAGACCGCGCCCTACGTACCGCTTGGCAACACTCACGACGAGGCGAAGGTTCGCCTCCGTGATCTCCTTCCTGCCTTCAGAGCCCGCGGCAGTGAGCCGCTCAAAATGGTTCTCAACGGCAAGGTTGTTCGCGTTCTTGCGTGGAAGCGGGAGTGGCCTTCGCTTGCCGCCGGACGCTCCAGAGGCAAGGGCGAGCAGCTCTGGCGTCAAGATATGAGTCAGGATGGAAAGCCGTACTAAGAACTGCTCAGCTTCTTCGCGACGGCAGCCGAGACTAGTCGTCAGGTAGTCGGTCAGCGCTTCGTCGAGCACGCCGTCGAGAGCGTCCCTCAGTGCTTCGTTGGCGACGAGCTTGGATAGGGGGATCTTCTTGATGTTCAGGTATTCGGTGACAGCAGCGAGGCATCCGCGCTCTTGGTGCAGCTGCTCGAGCAGGCAGGAGAGGATGTCGCCGCCGGTCGGTCCTTGCCCGCGATCATCGTGCCATTGCTGCTCGATCTTTCGGATGTGTTTGTCTTCTTCAATTTGGCGGGCCAGGCGCTGTTCGTCCGTGGCTGAAAGCAGGCCGACCCTGCGGATTTCTGAGAGATACACGCCGACTGGATCAGTGCCCTCTCGTGGCGCTTCGGGCTCAGCCTGCGCGTTAATCACGATCATGGGCGGCCAACTGCGCCTTCAGGGTGAGCCCTTGCATCAGTCGAAGCGCTGGTGCGTCGTCCGCCCTGCGCGTCAGCGCCTCGGCGAACAGCTCGTCGCTCGTCCAATCATCCAGGTTGCCGGCCGCATCCGGCGGCGGCTCTAGCCCGGGGGTCACGACGCTCAAGGCATGGCGCCATGAGGAGAGGACTTCTGCGAGGAGTTCCTGCGCCCGCTCCTTCGTTCGTGACTGCCCATGCTTTTCGCCGACCGCTGCGTGGAGTTCCGAGGCGGCGCTTTCGCATCCCTTGACCAGGTGGCCACAAGCGATGTGCTGAGCCTGCCGCTCCTCTTCGTCGTTCAGACGTTTCATCTTGTCCTTTCGGGTCAGCGGAAGCCCCCTCAAGCCTGGCTTACCGGGCCACAACTAGCATCTCGCGAATCGTGGCCATACCACGTCGTCGAGTGCAGTCGAAGGGTTAGAAAGGGATCGCCGTTGCAGTTCGAAGACGAAGGAGGGTTATCTCATACAGAGTAGCGCGTTTAGGTCACCAACGCCAGGTAGGATGGATGCTGCCCTCGATAGCCAATACTAATCCACGTTGTACGTAGCAGTCACTCTCCGACCGCGCACAGACTCGCCAGGATGCCATGAGCTGCTTGGCGAGGAGCACTAGCCCCGCCCGGCCCGCAGTTCGACAGGTCCGCTTTTGGTTCTTGGCGACTGGCAGGTCGCCTGGATCTTGCCGGAAGTCCGTTCGTGCTAGAAGTCGACGCGGAAGCCCTCGGACGCGGCGCGGAAGCCGAGCCGCTGGTAAAAGCGGTGCGCATCGAGACGCTGCTTATTGCTGGTCAGGGCCAGCTTGTAGCACCCGGCGCGCTGCGCCTCCGCCATGACGTGGCGCATGAGCAGCTCGCCGTAGCCGGAGCTGCGCGACGCGTCATCAACGACGACGTTCTCGACGAGCCCGTAGGGCCGGCCTTCGTGCGTGATGTTCGGCACGATGACGAGGCAGGCAGATCCGACGATACGGCCGGCGGCCTCGAGGACGAAGAGTTGCTGGCGCGGATCGCTTGCGATCTGCTCGAACGCGCGCTGGTAGCTCTCGGGCGGGGGTGGAGCGAGCTCTTCGCGCGGTGCCTCCAGCGAGAGCTGCGCGAGCAGCTCGATCAGGCGTGGCAGGTCCTCTGCCGTCGCCAGACGGACCGTGGGTGTCGCTGGCATGGCGGAGCTAGCGGCGCTTCGGTTTGCCGCGGGCTGAGCTCTTGGCGGGAGGCTTCTTGGGGTTTGAAGAGCGCGTGGCTTTGTTCACCGCGTTGGCCTTGCGCATGGCGGCATCGGCCTTGGCGACCGCGGCCTTGTCAGCGGCCCCTGAGCTCCTTGGTGCGGGCTTCGAGCTTGACTTCGACGCCGCCGGCTTGCCGTCGGACCCGGAAGCTCCGTTTCCGCGACCGGCGCCGCGCGAGCGACCGTTCGTTCGCGTGGTACCGTCGCCCGGGAGGGGCAACTGCTCCGGTGGCGGGCCGGACTCCGGCCCCTCGGCGGTCGCGCCGCCCTGCGGCTGCGCCATCTCGATCACGGCGACCGACGCGACAGCATCGCCCGGGCCGAGGTTAATAATCGAGACGCCCTGCGTCGACCGCCCCTGGATCGAGATGCCTTCCATGCGCGTGCGTAACACGATGCCGTCCTGGGAGATCACGATCAGCTCCTGGGTCTCGCTCACCATGCGCGCCGCAACGACCGGCCCGCTCTTGGCGACGACTTTGAACGTGATGACGCCGCTGCCGCCGCGGTGGTGCGTGGGGTAGTCCTCGATGGGCGTGCGCTTGCCGTAGCCGTTCTTGCTGAGCGTGAGGAGCTGCTCGCCGGCCGAGGCGATCTCCAGCGTGACGACGCGGGCATTCTTCGCCAGCTTGAGGCCGCGCACGCCGCCGCTGGCACGCGAGGCGAGCCGCAGCTCCGATACCGGGAAGCGCACCGACTGCCCGGCGGACGAGATGATGAGCGCGTCGTCCTTATCGTGGGCGAGCTTTGCCGAGACGAGGACGTCTTCCTTCTCCAGGTCCATGGCGATCAGCCCGGCGCGCCGCACCGACTGGAACTCCGAGAGCGATGTCTTCTTCACCTCGCCGAAGGCGGTGCCCAGCACCATGCAGTCCTTGTTGAAGTCGCGTGCGGCGACGACGGCGGTCACGGTCTCCTGCTGGTCCAGCTCGATCAGGTTGATCAGCGGGATGCCCCGCGCCTGCCGGGACGCGTCCGGCACGTCGAAGGCGCGGAGCTGGAAGACGCGGCCGCGGTCGGTGAAGAACAGCAGACTATCGTGCGTATCGGCGACGATGAGCCGGTGGACGGCGTCGGCCTCGCGCGTGACCATGCCGGTGATGCCGCGGCCGCCGCGCCGCTGCGGGCGGTACGTTTCGAGCGGCAGGCGCTTGATGTAGCCGCGCTGGCTGACCGTGATCACGATCTCCTGGTGGGCGATCAGGTCCTCTTCGGAGTACTGCTCCGCCTCTTGAGCGACGATCTGCGTCCTCCGCTCGTCGCCGTACTTCTCCTTGAGCGCGGTCGTCTCGTCTTTGATCAGGAAGTCCATCTTGCGCGGGTTCTTCAGCAGGTCTTCCAGCTCGCTGATCAGCTTGATCGTCTCCTTGTACTCGTCCTCGATCTTGGTGCGCTCCAGGCGGGCGAGGCGGCGGAGCTGCATGTCGAGGACGGCCTGGGCCTGGCGGTCGCTCAGGCTGAAGGGCCGCGCCAGCAGGACTTCCTTGGCCTTGTCCGCGGACTCGGCCGCACGGATCGCCTTGATGACAGCATCCAGGTTCTCGAGGGCCTTCATGAGCCCTTCGAGGATGTGGGCGCGGTCGCGCGCCTTCTCCAGGTCGAACTCGGCGCGGCGGCGGGTCACCTCGCGCCGGAAGTTGATGTACTGCTCGATGGCGGTCTTCAGGTTGATCACGCGGGGCTGGCCATCGACGAGGGCGAGCATGTTGACCGGGAAGGTCGACTGCATGGGCGTGTGTTTGTAGAGCGCGTTGACCACCTGGCGCGCCTGTCCGGTCCGGCTCAGCTCGATGACGACGCGCATGCCGTGCCGGTCCGACTCGTCCCGCAGGTCGCTGATGCCCTCGATGCGCTTGTTGCGCACGAGGTCGGCGATGCGTTCGACGAGCGCAGCCTTGTTGACCTGGTAGGGCAGCTCTGTGACGATGATCTGCATCCGGTTGCCGCGCGCGGCCTCCTCGATGTGCGTGCGCGCCTGCATGACGATGCGGCCGCGGCCGTCCCCGTAGGTCTGTTTGATCGCGTCGCGGAGGACGTCCTTCTTGTTACCTTCGGCGTCATAGTCGCTCTCGCGCCGCATGCGGTAGATGATGGCGCCGGTCGGGAAGTCGGGGCCCTTAACGATCTCCGCGAGCTCCTCCGTCGTCGTCTCAGGCGCCTCGATTAGCTTCGAGATGGCGTCGCAGATCTCGACGAGGTTGTGGGGCGGGATGCTCGTCGCCATGCCGACGGCGATACCGCTCGCGCCGTTGACGAGCAGGTTGGGGAGGCGGGCGGGGAGGGGGTTCGGTTCTTTCTGGCTGTCGTCGTAGTTCGGGAAGAAATCGACGGTGTTCTTGTCGATATCGGAGAGCATCTCCTCCGCGATCGGGGCCAGCCGCGCCTCCGTATAGCGCATGGCGGCGGGCGGGTCGTTGTCGACGCTGCCGAAGTTGCCCTGGCCATCAATCAGGGGATAGCGCAGCGAGAAGGGCTGCGCCATACGCACCATGGCGTCGTAGACGGGGCCGTCACCGTGCGGGTGGAAGCTCTTCATCACCTCGCCGACGATGGCGGCGCTCTTGCGATAGCGGGCGGTTGAGCGAATGCCCTCGGACTCCATGGCGTAGAGGATGCGCCGCTGGACGGGCTTCAGGCCGTCGCGGACGTCCGGGAGGGCGCGCGACACGATGACGCTCATCGCGTAATCGAGGTAGGAGGCGCGCATCTCCTCTTCGATCTTGACGACGCGGACGGTGCCGATATTGCTTTCGCTGGTCATCTGGCGGGCTCCTTGGATGGGTCCTATATAGGATACACGAACCTGCGCTTAGGAGCACGCGAATAGCGCATCTAAGAGACTCGTATGAGAAGCGAACGAAGGGGAACGGGCCAGCTCTGGTGCTGTGTCCGGCCCTAGTCGGTCCAGCGCACCTCGTAGAGACGGACAGGGTCTTCTAAGCCGCGCAGGTCGGCGGTTCCCTGATCGGCGAACAGGAAGCCCTTACCGGCGACCAGCTCACGCACCACGTTCGAGGCGAGGATCTGGCCGGGCTCCGCCCGGGCGCAAATACGGCTGGCCAGCTGGACGGCCTGGCCGAACAGGTCGTTCTGCTCCCGGACGGGCTCTCCGGCGTTCACGCCGATGCGGACGTTGATGACGGCGTCCGGGTGGTTGGCGTTGTGCTGGGCGAAGGCGCGCTGGATCTGGATGGCAGAGTCGAGGCCGCGGGAGGGGGCGGCGAACGAGGCCATGATGCCGTCGCCGGTGTGCTTGATCTCGGTGCCGCCGTGCACGCTCAGGGCGTTGCGGACGATCTCGTTGTGCGTGCGAATGAGCTCCTGGGCCCGTTCGTCGCCGAGCGTATGCGTGAGCGCCGTGGAGCTCTCCATGTCGGTGAACAAGATCGCGACGGGCGCTTCGCCGGCGTCGGGCGGCGCGGCCACTCTGGCAACGGGCTCGCTCCGTTCGACGCCGAGGAACTCCTCGATCGCCTGCAGCACGGGCTCCGGGTCGCCCTCGAACGGCAGGTGATGGTCGCCGTCGAGCAGGACGAAGCGCGCGTTCGGGATGAGCGAAGCGACCTGCCGTCCAAGCTCGTAGGGGACAGCCTTATCGGCTCGACGGTGCAGCACGAGCGTCGGCGCCTGGATGCGCGAGAGATACTCGACGACGTTGGTGCGGAAGAAGCCCTCCTCCAGGATGGCGGCCGCGACCTCGCCCGTTGAGGCGGCGCGCAGGAATGCCAGGCCCTCCTCCATCTCCTCTCGATCGGCGTCCGGGTGGACGAAGCCCAGCGTGGTGCGAGCGCCTACGCCCCATTCGGCGCGAATCAGCGCGAGCATCGCTTCGAGGAGCGCCGTGTCGTCCTTCTCGTGTCGATGGCCGCCGGCGAACGCCGAGAAGAGTACAAGCCGCTCGACGCGCTCCGGGTGTTCAGCCGCGTAGACCATTGCGACGGGCGTGCTCTGGCTGGTCGCGAAGATGGAGAATGCTTCGACTCCCATGTGTTCGACGACCGCCTCGAGATCGCGCAGTCGCGCCCGCACGGAGAAGTCGTCGACTCTACGGTCGGACAGGCCGGTGCCGCGGCCGTCATAGAGGACGATCTGGTGCGAGCGTGCCAACCGATTATTGAACTCCCCGGACGGCGACTCCGGCTCCTTCTCCAGGTGGCTGACCCAGCCGGGCATGATGACCAGCGCGGGGCCGCTGCCGCGCGTGGCGTAGGCGATGTTCAGCTCGTCGGAGGTATTGGCGAAGCGGACGCGTGATGTCTCTGGCATCAGGCCGGCTCCCGTACCCTGCGGGCTTCGGCAACAAGCGCTTGAAAAAGCGTCCGATTTCGTCCGGCGAAACCCGGATGCTCGGGCTCCGGCCGCTCCGGGTGCCATTGCACGCCGAGCACCCAGGAGTGGCGCGTGCTCTCCATCGCCTCGAGGATACCGTCGGGCGAGCAGGCGAGCGGACGCAGGTCCGGCGCCAGCATCGCCGGCAGGACGGCCTGGTGGTGTCGCGAGTTGACCTCCATCTCCTCGACGCCGTAGACGGCCGCGAGATGGCCCTCCGGCTCGAGGTGCACCGCGTGCCAGCGTGAGGGCATGTCGCCCTCTTTGTGGGCGCGGTGGCCGTCGCCTTCGATGTGCTGGAGAAGCGTCCCACCGAACGCGACGTTGAGCAGCTGGTGCCCGCGGCAGATCGCGAGCACGGGAATGTCGGCGTCGAGCGCGCGCTGGAGCACGGTCAGCTCGAATTCGTCGCGCCGGGGATCGATGCGTCTGACTTTCGGGTGTTGCTCCTCGCCGTAGCGCGCTGGATCGACGTCCACGCCGCCGGTGAGGACGAGGCCGTCCAAGTTCGACGCATCCGCGTCGGCGCTTACCAGATCGATGACGTCGCCGCCGGCCTCGCGGACGCGGTCCCAGTAAAACTGCAGCCGCTCTCCGGGTACGTCCTCCCAGCGGGTGATGCCGATGCGGGGCCGGGGCATGTGCGGGACCTCCGTCTTGCAGGATAGCACCGGGGCGATCGGCGCCGCACGGGCAGAAAATGCGGCAGCACCCTGGCAAAAGAAGGACGCTCCGATGGTGAATCGGAGCGTCCTATATGATGTGCGCGCGCGCCTACTCTTCGATCTCTTCGTCCAGGGCTTCCTCGGCGGCTGCAGCGTCGTTCAAGCGAATGTGACCGTCGGGGAGGGCCTCATTATCCCAGACGTTCTCCTCCCGGTCCAGCGCCTCCGGCGTGAGGTCCTCTTCGTCTTCGTCCGATTTGTCGGAGTCCTCACCCTGGTCACCGTGGCGCAGCAAGCTCTCCTTTGTGTAGGGACGCAGGCCCTCGGTCCTGATCGCCGTCGGGAACGACGGGCGGCCGGCCTGACTGGGGTGCTGGTACGTCTCCTTGACGATGACCTTGCAGTCGTCCTTGCTCAAGCTGGTAATCGCGACGGCGTACTGGTTGCCGCCGTCGATCAGCTTGAGCAAGCGCGTGCCGAGCTTGGGCTCGATCAGCCCGACGAACTCGCCGCCCGGCGTTTCGGCGGTGAGCCGGGTGCCCTTCGGTCGCAGGTCGAGTCGCTCGCCGGCATTGAGCTTCGTCAGCGCCTCGCGCGAGGGCTGGAGCAGCGTTGTGACGGCGGTCTTACCCATCTCTTCGATGAAGAGCGTCGGGTCGACTTGCGTCGTCTCGGCCTGCGGTGTGCCTGACTTGGCGAGAATGCCGAGCCGCTCCAAGTTCTTCTTCGCGATCTGATTGGTCGAGTCGAGCTCCAGCGCCTTCTTGTACGCCTTCTTCGCCTCGTTGTAGCGGCCGAGCTCCATCAGCGCCTTGCCGAGGCGGTTGTAGGAGTCGGTGTCGTTAGGAAAGACGCTGAGGATGGCGCGGTTGACCTGGACGGCCTCCTCCCAGCGGTTGTCCATCGCGAGCTGGATCGCCGAGTCGATCTGGCGGCGTCTTGTCTGGACGGTTTCGGTCTCTTGGTACATGTCTCCACCTAAACTTCTCGTGTTTTTCGAGCGATTGTAGCGCCGCGCTTGAGGGCGTGCAAGGCGGCAAGTATTACAAATTCGTCAAGTTCTTCGGGGATGTTCGGCCGGCGGATCTTTTTTCTGAAGAGCGGTCCTACATAAGATCGTGGGTGTGCGACACCTAGGTAAGTATGGTCGGGGTGGGCAGATTTGAACTGCCGGCCTCACGGTCCCGAACCGTGCGCTCTAGCCTGGCTGAGCTACACCCCGACGGGGGTCCTGGGAGGGCCAGGACATGGTAGCAAACGGCCCGCTGGCCTGTCGAGGAACGTTGCTACGCGTCGGAGTGGTGGCTACACTTGCGCGAGGTGCGCGTATGCACGTCCTCATGCTGAGCGCGCTGGAGGTCTGGGCGCTGCCATCGAGTGGGGGGGCACCCAGCCTCTACCGGACGCTGCGCGCCTACAGCGAGCGAGGCCACCGCGTCACGTTCGTTACGTCCACCATCGGCGCGAACGCTCACCTGCCGGGCGGGCGCCTGCGCGGCGCGAGCCCGGGCCCGCCGCCCGACCTGCCGGGCCTAACCTTCGAGCGCTTTCACCTGCCCTCGCTGCAGGAGTCGCGGCTGCCGCTGCCAGGCGCCCTGCGCCCGCTCGACCAGAAGCTACGCTTCGCGCTGCTCTTCCCGCGGCTGGCGGCGGCGCGCGCGGAGCGCGTGCTGCGGCGCGAGCCGGTCGATCTGCTGTATGCCTACGAGGTGCACGGCGCGCTCGCGGCGCGGCGCTTGCAGCGGAACCGGCTGCCGGCGGTCGCGCGCTTTCAAGGAACGGTGATGCACCCGCACCTGGGTAGTCCGCTGAGGCGGCTGCGCCGATACGAAGAGATCCTGGCGCTGCGGACGCCGGCCGACCTGTACATCATGACGGACGACGGCACGCGCGGCGCCGAGGTGCTAGCGGGACTCAACCCTCAAGCGACAGGCAAGCTGCGTTTCTGGCGCAACGGCCTCGACTTGGACAGGCTGCGTCCGGCTGACGGCGAACGGCGCGCGGAGCTGCGTCGCGCGCTCGATCTGCCGGGAGACGCGTTCGTCCTGCTGACGGCTTCGCGGTTGGCAGCGTGGAAGCGCGTAGACCGCGCGATCGCGGCGCTGCCCGAGATCGTCGCCGCGGCGCCGCACGCGCTGCTCGTTATCGTTGGCGACGGAGAGGAACGCGCCAGCCTGGAGCGGCAGGCCGGCGAGCTCGGCGTCGCGCAACACGTGCGGTTCGCCGGTGCGGTGGCGCAGGAGCGCGTGAGCGACTACATGCAGGCGGCCGATGCGCTGCTCGCGCTGGCCGACCTGTCGAACGTGGGCAATCCGCTGCTCGAGGCGATGTGCTGCGGCCTGGCGATCGTCGCCGTCGACGCCGGCGACACGAAGGAGCTGATCCGCGACGGCGAGACCGGGCGGCTGCTGCCTTCGGGAGACGCGGCGCTCGTCGCGCGCGCGGTGATCGGCCTGGTCGGTGACGACGCAGCGCGACAGCGGGTGGTGGCGGCAGCCCGCGCTTACGCGCAGCAGCACTTCTGGACGTGGGACGAACGGCTGCAGGCCGAGCTTGAGGAAGTAGAGCGACTCGTCGCGGATCGCGCCGGCAGCGAGGTCCCCTGTGGCGTCCACTAGGGAGCCGGCCGCTGCGTGGAAGGGGCGTGGCCTGGGCTTCCTGGGCCACGTCAACGCCGTCTTCCTGACCTACGTGGCGAACGCCGGCCTGGCGTTCGGCGTGTCGGTGCTGCTGGCGCGGGCGTTGGGGCCGCACGACCGCGGCGTCTACGGCATCTTCATGCTGACGGCGTCGATCTCTCAGGCGCTGCTCAGCCTCGGGTTCAGCGTTTCGGCGGTCTACTACCTGAGCAAGGCGACGCATTCGCTGTCTCGCGTCGTTGCGAACGGCCTGCAGATGATGGCGCTCTCGGCGGCGCTGAGCGCGCTGCTCGTGCTCGCCGTTTGGCCGCTGCTGGGAGATCGTCTCGCCGACAACGACGTGCCGTACTGGGCGTTCGTGTTCGTCGTGCCGCTCTTCGTCAACTACAACATGCTGATCGCGATCTTTCAGGGCGAGAGCCGCTTCCTCTCGATGAACGCGCTGATCATCGTGCAGCCGCTGGTGCAGGTGCTGCTCCTTTTCGTCGGCGTGCTGATCGCTGACGTCGATACGACGGCCGCGGTGATGTTCTGGTCGGCGGCGTCCGTCGTTTCTTCAATAGTGGGCCTCGCGCTGCTGGGCCGCGCAGCGCTTCCGGGGCGCGCGCTCTTGCGCCTCGATCTGCCGTCGTTGCGGGAGCAGGCGCGCTTCGGCATGCTCGGCCAGGCGGGCAACCTGATGCAGCTGCTCAACTACCGGCTCGATCAGTACCTCGTGCTGCTGCTGGTGAACGCCACGGGCGTGGGCATCTACCTCGTCGGCGTGCAGGTGAGCCAGAGCATCTGGTTCCTGGCGAACGCCGTCGCCGCCGTGCTGGTCCCGCGACTCACGGCAGCGGGCGAAGGCGAAGCGGCGCGCCTAACGCCGCTGATGTGCCGGAGCACACTATTCGTCAGCGCACTTGGCGCGCTTGCGATCGGCGTCGTCTCGCCGTGGCTCGTTACGCCGATCTTCGGAGATGACTTCTCGGGTGCAGTGCGGCCGCTGCTCTGGCTGCTGCCGGGCACCGTGGCGCTCTCAGGCTCCAAGATCCTGGCGAGCTACATCTTCAGTCAGGGCCGGCCCGGGCTGAACAGCCTGATCACGATCGGATCGCTGGCGGTCACGGTCGTCGCCGACTTCGCGCTGATCCCGCCCTTCGGCGTGACCGGCGCCGCGGTCGCCTCGACGCTGGCGTACGGTGCGCACTTCGGGCTGGCGCTGCTGGCGTATCGAAAGCTCTCCGGCGGCTCGATCGGCGAGGCGCTCTTCGTGCGCGGCGACGACCTGCGTCGCTACCTCGACGTCGCACGCCGGCGGTTCTCGACGGCATGACGGTGCAGCAGGTCGCGCCGTCGCATCGGCTGCGCATCTGCGTCGCCGGCGATTTCGACGGCCCGCACACGCAGAGCTGGGTACGCTACTTCGTCGAGCGCGGCCACGAAGTGCACGGCGTGTCGTACTACGGGGCAGCCCGGCCGCCGCAGGGCGTGCGGATGCACGCCCTGCGCCCCGCCGGAGGCGGGGGGTCCTTCCCTGGAAGGACGCGGCCGGGCGTAGCCGTCCGCCTGGGCCGGACGCTGCCGATCAACGTGCAACGTCTGGTCAACTTGCTGCGCTACCGGCGCGCCGGCCTGGCATCGGCCGTGCGGGAGATCGCGCCGGACGTGCTGCACGCGCACTACCTCGTCGAGCACGCGCTCTACGCGACGAGCGCGAACGTCCACCCGTACGTCGTCTCGGCCTGGGGCTCCGACGTATTGGTCGATGCGGCACGGTCGCCCTTCGCGCGCGCGCTCGCGCGGTTCACGCTCGGTCGGGCCGATCTGGCGACGGCGAACAATCGCCATATGGCCCGTGAGATGGTGCTCAAGCTCGGCATCGAGCGGGCGTACGTGCAGCACATCGTGCTCGGCGTGTCGCGCGAGTTCCTCGATGGCGCAGCTGCCTCAGTGAACGTTCGCGCGAAGAACGCAGCGCCGCTCACCGTGCTGAGCACGCGCTCGCTCGACAGCCCGCTCTACAACATCGACATTGTCCTGCGCGCGATGGCCCGTGTGCGCGAACGGCTCCCGGCCGCTCGACTCGTCGTCGCGGGCGACGGAGCGCTGCGTCCGCAGCTCGAACGCCTCGCGCGCGAGCTCCGGCTGGGCGATGCCGTCCGGTTCGCCGGCTCGCTGTCCGA
>JBIOYF010000130.1:0-7751 GCA_044870035.1 Dehalococcoidia bacterium | reverse complement strand
AACGTTTCGATGCGCATAATTAGCTCCCTTCGTTAGTTCCGCGCCGGAACAGGCCCGTGACCAACCGCCGCGCGGCTCTCAGCCACGCGACGATAAAGAACGGGCGCTGCGGCCTCTGGTAGTCCGGTTGCAGTGTGACCGCGATCTTCGTAACGAGCTCGTCCGCGCCGGCCTTCGCCCACGGGACGAACAGGTGATTGATCACCGGCCCCAGGCTACCGCCGAACTCGAGCAGCGCCTCGCCGCGCACTTCGGTCGTCGCGCCCCCGTTCGTCTCGGCGAGGCGGATCGCGCCTTCGCCGCTGATCGACTCGTTCAGGCCCTTCAGCGCGAAGCCGACGCCCTCGCCCTCGAGCCACTCCGTGATCTGCACGTGAAACTTCGTCACGCGCGAGATCGGGCCGATGTCGCCCCTTACCGTCCAGAGCGACTCGCGGTCGTTGACGATCTCATGCTCCTGGTAGCCCTTCGCGAGCGGGGCCCAGTTGTTGATGTCCTTGACGAACTGCCAGACGATGTCGCGCCGGACCTCGATCGTGGCCGTGTAATCGACCTTCGGCATGCGCTAACTCGACTTCGCGTCCTTCGCCGCGTTGATGCCGCAGATGTAGCCCCACGTCATGGCGAGGCCGATCGTTCCGCCGCCGCCGAAGTAGCCCGGCCCGGAGATGCCGGCCATCGTGTTGCCCGCGGCGTACAGCCCGGCGATCACGCTGCCGCGCACATCGAGCACCTGGCCGCGCGTGTTGGTGCGCGGGCCGCCTTTCGTGCCGGCGGAGTGCGCCCCGATGGGCAGCGCGTAGAACGGCGGCCGCTCCAGCGTGCCCAGGTTCGGGTGCGGCGCGTTCGGATCGCCGAGCCAGCGCTCGTAGTAGCCCTCACCGCGGGCGAAGTCGCGGTCCTTGCCCTCGCGGACGAAGCCGTTCCAGCGCTCGACCGTCGCGGCCAGCGCGCCGGCGTCGATGCCGAGGCGCGTCGCGAGGGCGGCGAGCGAGTCCTCCTTCGCGAGCCACTCCGGATCGGGATCGTCGGGCATGACGGTCATGATCCCGTAGCGTTCGCGGTACTGCGCATCGACGATGAGCCAGCAGGGCAGGTTGCGCAGCTCGTAGCTGCCCGGATCGAAGTTGTAGAACACCTTGCTCATATCGTTGTAGTTGATGCCTTCGTTGACGAAACGCTCGCCGTGGCGGTTCACCATGATCGCGTGCGGCAGCGCCCGCTCGCCGACGACCCAGCGGCTGACCGGCTGGCCCTCGTGCTCCTCGCCCGGCACCAGCGCGCCCGGGTAGAGCCACGCCTCCGTCATGTTGGCGATGTCGGCGCCGGCCTCCTGCGCCATGATCAGCCCGTCGCCCTCGTTGTAAGGCGGGCTGCAGCTGTGACTGATCGGCCCGGGGAGGAAGCGATCGCGCAGCGCCGCGTTCCACTCGAAGCCGCCGCAGGCGAGCACGACGCCGCCCTTCGCGCGCACGAACGTGTCGCCGCCGTTCCGCTCGACGCGCAGGCCGGCGACGCGGCCGCCTTCGCGGACGAGCTCACGCGCACGCGTTTCGAGCTGGAACGAGATACTCCGATCGAGGCAGCCGCGCAGCATACGGCCGATCAGCGCGTTGCCCGACGCGACGAGCCCCTGCTTCATCCGCTCGACGATCTGCTGGACCGGCAGTGCCTTCGGCTGGGCGAAGGCCAGGAACGACTCCTCGATCGTCATCGGCACGAAGAGCAACGGCGAGGGGCGCAGCTTATCGGCCCAGTCGCCCAGCTCCGCCTTCAGGAACATCTCCGGGTCCAGCGTCCGGCCGCAGCGCTTGGCGCCGGGCAGCTCGGGCCGGTAGTCGGGCATCGGGCAGGCGCGGTAGCGCACGGGCGTGTGCTGCTCGAGGTAGCGGAGCATCTCGTGCGCCGTGTCGACGAACGTCTCGATCAGCTCGTCGGACGAGCGGCCGGCGGCAAGCCGCTTACAGTACAGCAGCGCTTCTTCCCGCGAGTCCTGCGCGCCGGCCTCGGCCATGTGGTGGTTCAGCGGCACCCAGATGCCGCCGCCGGACACCGCCGTCGTCCCGCCGATCTTGTCCGAGCGCTCCAGCACCGCCACGCGCGCGCCATTGTCGTGCGCGAGGACCGCCGCGCTCAGGCCGGCTCCGCCGGAACCGACGACAGCGACATCGACCTCGAGGTCCCAGCGCTGCTTCGCCATTGATGTTACGTCTCCCGCCTACGCGCGCGACTTTTGCGCGTCGCGCATGCGTCCTTGACCCGCCCAACTGGGCCACGGTACAACACAACCACCCTTTTCGCCAGGAGCACCGTTGCCAGCGCTAGACGGCATTCGTGTCATCGACATGGCGCCCTTGGGGCCGGGCCCGCACTGCTCGCAGATCCTCGCGGACCTCGGCGCGGACGTGATCAAGATCGAGCAGCCGGACCCGAAAGAGGGGCCGCGCGCCGGGCGCGTCATCAAGCTGCCCGCCGACGCCGCGATCCGGCGCGACTCGCGTTCGATCGGACTGAACTTGAAGACCGAGGAGGGCCGGCAGGCGTTCCACAAGCTCGCCGCCACAAGCGACGCCATCATCGAAGGCTTCCGCCCGGGCGTCGTCAAGCGGCTGGGCGTCGACTACGAGTCGATCAAGCCCAGCAATCCGCGGATCATCTATGCGTCGCTCTCCGGCTACGGGCAGGGCGGCCCGTACAGCAGCTTCGTCGGCCACGACATCAACTACCAGGCCGTAACGGGCATGCTCGCCATGACCGGCACGCGCGACGGGCCGCCCGTCATCCCCGGCAACACGATCGCCGACAACGCCGGCGGCGGCATGAACGCCGTGATCGGCGTCCTCGCAGCGCTCCTCGCGCGCGAACGCACCGGCGCCGGCCAGTACATCGATATGGCGATGGTCGACGGGCTGGTGACCATGATGTTCCTGACGATCGACGACTACCTGACCACCGGCGACGTGCCCCGCCGCGGCGAGACGCTGCTCACCGGTCACTACCCCTGGTACAACGTCTACGAGACGCAGGACGCGAAGTACATCTCGGTCGGCGCGATCGAGCCGTGGTTCTACGAGAACCTCTGTCGCGCGCTCGGCCGCGAGGACCTGATCCCGCACCAGTACGCTGAAGGGGCCAAGCGCGACGAAGTCTTCGCCGCGTTTCGTGCCGCGTTTCGCAGCAAGCCGCGCGACGAGTGGGTCGAGCTGCTCATGCCCGCCGAAACGTGCGTCGCGCCGGTGCTCGAGATCGACGAAGTCGCGAACGACGCGCATCTGCGCCATCGAGGCCTGATCACCGAGACCGAAGGACGGCTGCAGGTCGGCGCGATGGTCAAGCTGTCCGAGACGCCCGCCCACGTCCGCGGGCCCCGTTCGTCCGGCGACGACACGCCAGCCGTCCTGCGCGAGCTAGGTTATGATGAGGAGTCTATCGGCGCGCTCCGGCGGGCCGGGGCCATCGCGTAGGAGCGACAGATGAACTTTGCCTTCACGGAACAAGAGGAGGCCTTCCGCAAGGAGGTCCAGGACTTCATCGCGGAGAACATGACCGACGAGATCCGCTCACGCTGGCTGGGCGGCCTCCTCGACACGAAAGAACGGCGCGACTTCGTGACGAAGATGGCGGAGCGCGGCTGGCTGCAGATGGGCTTCCCAGAGGAGTACGGCGGCACCGGCGACGCGATGCCGCTGGCGCAGTACATCATGAACGAGGAGCTGCACAAGGCGCAGGCGCCGATCGTCGGGAAGAACCTGGGCGTTGTCGTCAACACGCTGCTTCACCACGGCAGCGATCAGCTCAAGCGAGAGTTCGTGCCGCGTATCCTGCGCAACGAGATCCAGTGGGCGCTCGCCTACACCGAGCCCGAGGCCGGCTCCGACCTGGCGAACATGCAGATGCGCGCCGTGATCGATGGCGACGAGTACGTGCTGAATGGCCAGAAGCGCTTCATCACCTCCGCGCACTTCGCCGACTATATGTGGACCGGCGTCCGCACCGATCCGGATGCGCCCAAGCACCGCGGCATCAGCCTGCTGATCATCGACGCGGACGCGCCGGGGATCTCCATCACGCCGCTCTGGACGATCATCGGCGAGCGCACGAACGACGTCTTCTTCGATAACGTGCGCGTCCCGCGCGAGCGGCTCGTCGGCGAGGAGAACAAGGGCTGGCAGTACATCACCGAGGCGCTCACCTACGAGCGCTTCGCCATGACCTCGATCGCGCCAACGGTGCGCAAGCTGGACCGGCTGATCGACTGGGTGAAGACCGCGGAGCGCGACGGCAAGCGGCTCGTCGACGATCCGGTCGTGCGGCGCAAGGTCGCGCGGCTGGCCGTGCAGGTCGAAGTCGGCCGGATGCTCGACCTGCGCTGCCTGTGCGAGGCCGTGCGCCCGGACTACGTTCCCTACATCGAGGCGGCGATGAACAAGATGTGGGGCGGCATCATCGAGACGGTCCTCTCCGACGAAACGCTCGACCTGATGGGCCCGTACGGCTACCTCTGGAGCGAGCAAGAGCACGCAGAGATGCACGGCGACGTCGCGGACGACTATCTCTGGGCCGGTCACCAGCGCGTCGCGGCGGCAGGCGTGGATCTGGCGAAGAACATCATCGCGCAGCGCTACCTGGGTTTACCACGTTAGCAGCTCGCAAGAACAGCAGGGAAAACGCAAATGGACATGGAGCTGACCGATGCGCAACAGCAGCTGATGCTCGCTGCGCGCCGTTTCATGCAGACCGAGTGCCCGTCGTCGCTCGTGCGCGAATGCGAATCGAGCGAGAGTGGCTACTCGTCCGAGCTGTGGCGCAAGATGGCCGAGCTGGGCTGGCTCGCGCTGCCCTTCCCACAGGACGCCGGCGGCTTCGGGCTGGGCACCGTCGATCTCGTCGTGCTGGCGAAAGAGCTAGGCCGCGCGCTCTGCCCCTCCCCGTTCATCCCGACCGTCGTGCTGAGCGGCGGCGCGATCGCCGTCACCGGCTCGGAAGAGCGGAAGCGCCGCCTGCTGCCGCAGATCGCCTCGGGCGATCTGGTCGTCGCGTTCGCGCTGCAAGAGCCGAGCACGTTCTACGACCCGCGCGGCATCAAGACGCGCGCCACGCCGGTCGAGGGCGGCTTCGCGCTGAACGGCGAGAAGATGTTCGTCGAGTACGCCGGGGCAGCGAACAAGCTGCTCGTCGTCGCACGCACGGCGGGCGCCGCGCCATCGTCCGACGGCATCACGATGCTCCTCGTCGATGCGGAGACGCCGGGCATCACGCTCTCGCGCCTGAACACGATGGCGCGCGACAAGCAGTACCACGTGTCGCTCAGCGACGTCTTCGTCCCGAGCGCCGGCGTGATCGGACCCATCGACGGCGGCTGGCCGCTGCTCGAAGACGTGGTCTATCGCGGCGTCGTCACGCTCTGCGCCTACGCCGTCGGCGCGTCCGAGCAGATCCACCACCTCGCGACGGAGTTCGCCAAGCAGCGCGTCCAGTTCGGCCGGCCGATCGGCAGCTTCCAGGCGATCCAGCACTACCTCGCGCAGTCGATCACCGAGATCGTCGGCGCGGAGACGACGACGTTCTACGCGGCGTGGATGCTCGATCACGGCCTGCCCGCCCGCGCGCAAGTCGCGAAGGCGAAGGTCCTGGCCGGCGATACGTTCAAGAACGCGTCCTCGATCGGCGCGCAGATCCACGGCGGAATCGGGTTCAACGAAGACGTGGATACCACGCTCTTCTTGCGGCGCGGCAAGCAGCTCCAGCTCTCGATGGGCGACTCCGGCTACTGGGAAGACGTGCTCGCCGAAGAGCTGCTCGACAAGTAGGCACGAATGAGCGAACCCGCCGCGCTCGACTACGTCCCGGACGACCTACCCGAAGACGCCAAGCGACGTCTGCGCGCGCTCGCGGTCGAGTCGGAGCCGGCCCCCGCGCCGCTGGAGGTGAGCGAGCATCTGATCCGTCACTGGTGCGAGACGCTGGAGGACGGCAACCCGCTCTACCTCGATGAGGCGTACGCGCGCGCGCGCGGCTTCTCGGGGCTCGTCGCGCCGCCGAGCGCGGTGATGACCGCGTTCACCACGCCCTACCGCTGGCCGTGGCCGCCCGCCGAGGGCCTGCCGCCGCTCCACATCCACTACGCGG
Organism: Dehalococcoidia bacterium; assembly: GCA_044870035.1. GTDB lineage: Bacteria > Chloroflexota > Dehalococcoidia > DSTF01 > RBG-16-68-14 > JBBDXS01. The sequence goes on along the minus strand of JBIOYF010000130.1, from coordinate 1,622 downwards.
TGAAGGACGCGCTCGGCCTGCCCGTCGGCATCATCACGGACATCGAGCTGGAAGTCGGCACGCCGCTCGTCGTCGGCGACCGCGTGAGCATCAGCCAGCGGCTCGTCTCGATCTCGGAGTGGAAGAAGACCAAGCTCGGCGAGGGGCACTTCTGGACGATGGAGCGGACCTACCGCAACCAGCACGGCGAGCTCGTCGCGCGCGAGCGGCTCACGGCGTTCGGCTACGGCCGCGACCAGGGAGCGGCGGCGAGCGCGACGAGCGGCTCGGGCTGGAGTCCGGCGGTCGAAGAGGCGATCCGCGGCGAAGAGACGGGCTACCAACCGCCGGCGTTCGTCGACCGCATTTGGGAGGACGTACAGGAGGGCGACGAGCTGCCGTCGATCACCATGCCGATCACGCTCACGCGGCAGGCCTACCTCGCGTCGGCGACGCGCGACTTCTCCCCACAGCACTCGAACCGCGATTACGCGCAGCAGCGCTCGAAGACGAGGGACGTCTTCGTCAACACGCCGTTCAACCTCGGCATGGTCAGCCGCTTCGCCACGGACTGGGGCGGTCCGCTCAGCGCCGTCCGGCGCATGAAGATCGCGATGCGCCGCAACGTCTGCGCCGGCGACGACATGATCGTGTCCGGCCGCATCGAACGCAAGTACGTCGAGGACGGCGAGCACCGGGTCGACCTCGAGATCATGATCTCGACGCAGGAGGGCCCGGCCACGCCCTGCAGCGCCACGCTCGCCGTGCCCAGCCGGAGCGATTAGCCCGTGGTGCGCGACAAGACCGCGATCGTCGGCATCGGCACCACCGAGTACGCGCGCAACATCGGCCGCAGCGAGCTCCAGACGGCGCTCGAGGCGATTAACTCCGCCCTCGCCGACGCCGGGCTTACGGGCAAAGACGTCGACGCGATCTTCAAGATCGAGACGCCCGGTGAGGACTCCGCGAACGAGCTGGAGCTGGCGCGAAACCTGGGCGCGCGCAACCTGCGCGCCTGGGGCGGCGCGGGCTACGGCGGCGGCGGCGCCTGCGCGCCCGTCGTGATGGCCGCGCTCGCCATCGCGGGCGGGACGGCGGACGTCGCCGTAGCGTTCCGGGCGCGCAACCGCGGCTCGGGCGGCCGGCCCTGGGCGAAAGCCGGAATGCGAGTCGCGGGGACGAACGCGTTCGGCGTGCCGTACGGCATGGTCAGCCCCGTTCAGGAGCTGGCAGCACTGACGCGCCGCTACATGCACGACTACGGCGCGACGTCTGAGCAGTTCGCGCGCGTCGCCGTGACGCAGCGCAAGAACGCCGGACGCAACCCGCGCGCCTTCTTCCGCGATCCGATCACGGTCGAAGATGTGCTCGCGTCGCGCATGATCGCCGACCCGCTGCACCTGCTCGACTGCTCGTTAGAGACCGACGGAGCTTGCGCCGTCATCGTCACGACCGCGGAGCGCGCACGAGATCTCAAGCAGACGCCGGCCTACATCTCCGGCGTCGCGCAGGGGACGGGACCGCGTCACTACATGATGAGCGGGCTGATCTACAAGGACGATCCTTTCGATCTGCCGCCGCTCTACGCGGCGCGCGACGTCTACGCGATGGCCGGGCTAGGGCCGGACGATGTCGACGTCGCC
>JBIOYF010000129.1:0-3096 GCA_044870035.1 Dehalococcoidia bacterium | reverse complement strand
CCAGACCCGACGGTACAGAGTACGACAAGACCGTCGAACATCACTTGATGACGCCCGTCGGCGGCGATCTGTCGGAGCACGACGTCGAGTTCGACGCCGTCCGCTGGGTGCCCGTCGAGGAGGCGCTTCAGCTTCTGCGCTACCCAAACGAACGCGATATTGTTCGGCGCGCCGTGCGTTTGATCCAAGAGAGGGCACGGCGATGACCACACTGTTTCGAGGAGAGATCGCCCGCGGCGAGCGCGTCATCCTGCGCGAGAAACGCCTGGGCGATGCGCCAAACGACTTCCGCTGGCGGTGCACGCCCGCGCTCACCCGGTACGATGCCGCGCGGCCGCTCACCATGAGCTACCAGCAGTACCTGGCGCTCTTCAGGGAGGAGCTACTCTACCCGAGCCCGTATCGGCGCAGCTTGGGCATCGAGGACACCTCAGGGCGCCATATCGGCAACGTCATGTATTACAACATCGACTCGCTGCGGCAGGAAGCCGAGCTGGGCATCACCATCGGTGAGCAAGCCTACTGGAGTCAGGGGTACGGCTCGGAGGCGGTCCGGCTGGTCGTCTCCTACCTGCTCGAGCGGCAGGGCTTCCGGCGGCTCTACCTCAAGACGCTCGATTGGAACGAGCGTGCGCGCCAGTGCTTCCAGAACGCCGGCTTCGCGGAGTACGGCCGAGCGTCGCGTGCGGGCAACACGTTCGTGCTGATGGAGCTCCGCTCCGAGCGGCTGAGCCCTGAGGACGGCTCCGCCCAGCCAGACTAGCCCGCCCAACGTCTAGCGGTACTCTCACGCCCGACCACATGTTCGCCTTGAGCGAGAGTCGAGCGCAGCCGTCCGGCCAACCGGTGACATCAAGCCGAGAGGCTTAGCCCCTCGGCTTGATGTTCTGATTCATGTGGAACAGGTTCGTCGGATCGTACTTCGTCTTCACATCGACGAGCCGGTCGTAGTTATCACGGTAGCTCGCAGCGATCCGATCGTCGCCTTCGTCCATCAGGAAGTTCACGTACGCGCCGCCCGCGGACAGCGGATGAAGCGCGTCCCAGTAGTCGCGCGCCCACTTGACGTTCTTCTCCGTGTCGGCCGGGTTGTCGTACACGGCGGCGAGGATGTGCGTGTAGTTCGCCTCGCGATAGCTGAACGCCGTGTCGTTTTTGCCAACCTTGTGCGCCGCGCCGCTGACCGGATAGATGTGCATCGCGGAGTTCACTGTCGGGATGTTCGGTCCGTGCTTCACGTGCACGGCGATCATCTCGTCGCTCAGCTCGTTGATGAAGTCGGCCTTCCAGTAGTGCTGCAGGCCGGGCGGCAGCAGCGCGTCGAACGCGCTGTTGATCGCCGGGAACGGCACGGGCGCCACGCCGTCCATCAGCGGCGGCCCGAACTCGCGCAGCGGCTTCGTGGCCTGCTCGCCCTTCTCCAGGTCACCCGCGTAGCAGATGACCACGCCGCAGACCGTCTTATTGTGCAGGTTCTCGGGGAAGGGCGGGCCCGGCGGCACGATCAGGAACGCGAAGAACGCGTTCAGGTCGTTCGGCGCCTTCGCCATGAAGTCACGGTAGAAGCGCATTGCCTCCGTCGCCATGTCCAGCGAGTAGAAAACGGGGCCGGCCAGTACTGTGCTCACCTCGTGCAGGCGGAACTCGAGCGATGTCACGACGCCGAAGTTGCCACCCCCGCCGCGCAGCGCCCAGTAGAGGTCCTTGTTCTCTTTGTCGCTCGCCGTCAGGAAGCGCCCGTCCGCGGTCACGACGTCAGCGGACAGGACGTTGTCGCAGGAAAGGCCGCACTTGCGCGTCAAATGCCCGACGCCGCCGCCCAGTGTCAGCCCGGCGATACCCGTCGTCGAGATGACGCCGCCGGGCGCGTGCAGGCCGAACGCATGCGTCGCATGATCGAGATCGCCCCAGGTGCAGCCGCCCTGCGCCCACGCGATCTTCTTCTCCGGATCGACACGGATGCCTTTCATCGGCGACAGATCGATGACGATGCCGTCGTCACAGGTAGCGAAGCCGACGACGTTGTGGCCACCGCCGCGAACAGACACGTCGAGGCCTTGCTGGCGGGCGAAGTTGACCGCGCCGATCACGTCTGCCACGTCGTGGCAGCGCACGACGCATGCCGGCCGCTTATCGATCATGCCGTTGTAGACCTTGCGCGCCTCGTCGTACTGAGGATCGCCCGGCGTGACGAGCGGGCCGCGCAGGCTGGCCGCGAACGTCTCCATTGCCGCAGGACTGAGCTGAGTGGCTACCATCGCCTAAACCCCCTTCTGGAATGTTGCTCCCCGCCTCGTGAGTGGAGCCGGCCTCGCGACCGACGGAACATAAGATACGGCGATCGACGCTTTCCGTCAACCGGTTACGGTGACGAGTGTCACACCTGTGCCTGTTGGACGGCCCTCCCGGGGATGTCCAGGTCACGCGGAGGCGGGGCGGGGTTAGGCAGCCCGGCCATCAGCCGCGTTGGCACCAGCTCGCGGAGCTCCTGGACGGTCCACTCGCCCGCCTTGAGCAGCGTGCGCATCGGCACCTCTTCCTGCAGCAGCCCGATTGTGCCGCCCGATACGGCGAAGATCTTCCCGTTGATGTTCCACGCCTCGTCGGTGCACAGGAACACCACCATCGGTGCGACGTACTCCGGGTCGCGCATCGACCCGAGGATCGACTGCTGCGGCGTCGGCGCGCCGCCGGCCTGGATGCCCGCGCGAGCGCGCAGGTCACGCGATTGCTCCGGCACGCTCGCGGTCATCCGCGTCGCAGCGCCGGGCGAGATCGCGTTGCAGGTGACGCCGTAGCGGCCCAGGTCGCGCGCAACGACGCGTGTGAACCCTGCAATGCCGGCCTTCGCGGCGCCGTAGTTGGCCTGGCCGGGTAGGCCATTCAGGCCCGACCCGGAAGAGAAGTTGATGATCCGTCCGTAGCGCTGCTGGCGGAAGATCACGGACGCCGGCTTCGTGGTGCAGTAGTGACCCTTGAGGTGGACCGCGATGACGGCGTCCCACTCTTCTTCCGACATGTTGAAGATCATCCGGTCGCGCAGGATGCCCGCGACGTTCACGAGAATGTCGAGCCGGCCGAACGCGTCGAGCGCCG